>NZ_JBWAVA010000012.1:0-190640 GCF_056121505.1 Paenibacillus sp. LS-5
TTGGGGATTAGCCAAGCGGTAAGGCAACGGACTTTGACTCCGTCATTCATAGGTTCGATTCCTATATCCCCAGCCATCTTCACACCACAAGGTGAAGTTAAGATTCATTGTATTGAGAGCCATTAGCTCAGTTGGTAGAGCACCTGACTTTTAATCAGGGTGTCGAAGGTTCGAGTCCTTCATGGCTCACCATTTTTCTTCTAAAGTGTGCGCGTGTGGCGGAATGGCAGACGCACCAGACTTAGGATCTGGCGTTTTACGACGTGGGGGTTCAAGTCCCTTCACGCGCACCATGTTTTTGCGGACGTGGCTCAGCGGTAGAGCATCGCCTTGCCAAGGCGAGGGTCGCGGGTTCGATTCCCGTCGTCCGCTCCATATAGATTTTGCGCCCTTAGCTCAGCTGGATAGAGCGTTTGACTACGAATCAAAAGGCCGGGAGTTCGAATCTCTCAGGGCGCGCCATTTATACTTCGTGATTCTTCAAAGTGACCTGTAGACAGATTCGAACGAATGAGTTCGTTGGAGCATAGGCTTCGATAGCACTACTTCGCAATCGGATGCGTAAGCTTCCGTATCTCTCAGGGCGCGCCATTTATACTTTCAGTACCATTCTATTAACGGGATGTAGCTCAGCTTGGTAGAGCACCTGGTTTGGGACCAGGGGGTCGCATGTTCAAATCGTGTCATCCCGATTTTACACCTATGCGGGTGTAGTTCAATGGTAGAACTTCAGCCTTCCAAGCTGATAGCGTGGGTTCGATTCCCATCACCCGCTTAATTGTTAACGATTAAACCCTTGTGAAGCAAGGGTTTTTTTCTGTTTTTCACCTTGTTGTGTTTTTACCCGCAGTGTGAAGTGAAGAGAACTGATATTATTATGATGGCGAGCACAATAGTATGAATACCATGAATTAAGGGGCTTATATCAATGACGGACAAAGTAATTCGGATCTTCAAAATCATCAACGCCATTCAGTCCAATCCCGGGGTTACAGCCTCGGATCTGGCGATAAGATGTGATGTCAACCTAAGAACCATTTACAGGGATTTAGAGATGATTAGCCATTTTGCACCTGTAACCAACGAGGGCAGAGGTACGGGCTATAGGTTTATGGGGAAGTTTTTTTTGTATCCGCTTGATTTCTCTGAGCAGGAAGCAGTGGCTTTTTCACTATTACCTTCTATCTTGAATCCGGATAAAATCCCTCCAGGTTTCCATACAGCCTATGATAAGGTTATGGGCACCCATCTGAAAGAAAAATCCAAATCCAATGGAATACTTGAGAACATAGCCGATATTATTCAAATGGGCAAACCTGCTTACCGCAAAGAAAGCCGAAACTTCCTGCAGCCGATAATCGGAGCGATTGTGGAGCAGCGCAGCATTCGGGCTATCTATCATTCCCAGTCGCGCAATGCTGTTACTCAGCGTGAGATTGATCCATATTACTTGATTCCGCGGGATCAGCGTTTTTATCTGATCGGGTACTGTCATCTTAAGGAGGCTATCCGAACCTTCCGTATCAGCCGTTTTCAGGAGGTAGAGGTGACCGATAAGGGCTTTGATAAAGGTGATTTTAATATAAAAAAATACCTGAAGAACACGTGGTCCATTAACCGTGGACATAAAAGTATTAAGTTCAAGGTGCGTTTTCATGCTGAAATTGCCCGATACATAAAAGAAGAAGAGCTCTTTGTTCATCCATGGATGAGCGATATGCAGGACGGCAGTCTTTTGTTTGAAGTGACTGTCAATAATGAGAAGGAATTCACCAAATGGATTCTGCAATATGGACCACACGCAGAGATTCTGGAGCCGGCCTCGGCCAGAGAAGGGCTGAAAGTGCAGCTTACCCAGTGGATGGAGCTTTATCAAAAGTGAGCTGCGATGCTGACAGAAATTATTGAGTAGAATTCACCTTGGATACGGTGTTGCCCCGAAGAGCATGTATAGCATTCTTTGAATAATTCAATTGCTAAAATAACCCCGGCCTCATGGCCGGGGTTTATTCATGTTAAAGGAGGCGGTCTTACTCGCCCTGTGGGACAGTCAGTCCCAAGCCTTCAGCTACGCGCTGGCCAAATTCGGGGTCTGCCTTGTAGAAGTGCCCAATCTGGCGGAGCTTGATCTCATCTTTATCAACTGGGGTCATGGCGCCAACAATATTTCGGATCAGACGGGCACGTTCTTCTTCACTGAGCAAACGGTAGAGGTCACCGGGCTGAGTGTAGTGATCGTCATGATTATAGGGTACACTGTCGGCTTTTCCGGTCACTTCAAAGGCTGCCGGCCGATGCGTTGGCGATTCTGCCGCGCCACCAAAGCTGTTCGGCTCATAGTAGACCGAACCGCCGCCGTTATTGCCGTGAATCATGGCACCGTCACGCTGGTTATTGTTCACTTCGGCAACAGGCCGGTTGATCGGCAGCTGGTTATGGTTCGCACCTACACGGTAGCGGTGGGCATCGCCGTAGGCGAAGAGACGGCCCTGCAGCATTTTATCAGGGGAAGCCTCAATCCCGGGGACAAACGAGCCAGGAGAAAAGGTAGCCTGCTCCACTTCCGCAAAATAATTCTCGGGATTACGGTCCAATACCATGCGGCCGACTTCAATGAGCGGATAATCTTTTTGCGACCATACCTTGGTGACATCGAAGGGATCAAAACGGTACGTATCCGCATCTTCTACAGGCATAATCTGAACATGCAGTCTCCAGGAAGGGAAATCTCCTTTATCAATCGCATTGAACAAATCCTCTGTATGGTAATCCGGGTTCTCACCGGCAATTTGCGCAGCCAGGTTCACATCTAGATTCTTTACGCCCTGCTCTGTTTTGAAGTGGTATTTGACCCACACTGCGACTCCTTCGGCATTTACCCATTTGAAGGTGTGGCTCCCAAAGCCGTGCATATGACGAAGTGTTGCCGGGATGCCACGGTCGGACATCAGAATCGTAACTTGATGCAGCGACTCCGGGGAAAGAGACCAGAAGTCCCAGACGGCATTGGGGTTTTTGAGATGGGTCTGCGGATGGCGTTTTTGGGTATGGATGAAGTCCGGAAATTTGATTGCGTCACGGATAAAAAAGACGGGCGTATTATTGCCGACCAGATCGTAATTGCCTTCTTCTGTATAAAATTTCACGGCGAAACCACGCGGATCACGTACGGTATCTGAAGACCCTAGTTCTCCGGCTACTGTCGAGAAGCGGATAAACATCGGCGTACGTTTTCCTATCTCTGACAAAAAAGCCGCCTTGGTATATTTGGACAAGTCCTGAGTGACTTCAAAATAACCATGGGCACCGGCTCCTTTGGCATGAACCACACGTTCGGGTACGCGCTCCCGGTTGAAATGCGCCAGCTTTTCCAGCAAATGCACATCCTGCAGCAGTGTAGGTCCACGGGTACCGGCAGTCATAGAATTCTGGTTATCCCCTACAGGGGCACCCCAGCTTGTTGTAAGTTTATTATGGTTCTCATTCATGAACAATTCCACCTCGGATTAGGATTTGATTTTAGATTAAGTATAAATACTATAATATCAAAAGAAAAAATAATATCAATCCTAAATTATAATTATTTTAAATAAGCTGAAGAAGTGAGCGGGGAAATCTACCTTTTTCTGTTGTGCTTAGGGTAAAGAATGAACGATAATGATTCTGTTAGATTTTCATGGAGTTAAAGCGACTAGGAGGATACAACATGCTGGATCGACTGATTAGGCTGCCGTTCACGATGACGGAGGAGGAGCGCCGGGAGCTGCGCATACATAGGTTTAGTGAGAATGTTTCCAGAGGCAAGCTGTTTGCCAAGATTTTCATAGGCATTGAATCGGTTCTGGCCGCGATTGACCTGACAGCTTCCATTACCAAAGTACACGAGAGCTTTCATTTCAGCTTCTATTTTGCAATGTATGTCTTCATGATCGGATTGAATGTAGCCTTTCTGCTGGGGGCGGCCGCCTATGAGAGAGAAGCCAAGTCGCTAAAGGGAAATCATCGCCTGTATGAGAAGCTGTTCACGTTATATACGTATATTTTTGTGCTGTGGGGTTGCGTCGTAACATTGTCGGATCAGCGGCTCTATGGGCAAGTGATGGCTTTTGTAATCAATCTGGTATGTATATCCGTCATTTTTTATTTCGATAACAAGGTGATGCTGAGGCTGTATGGAGTGTCAGCGGGGCTGCTGTATATTGGGCTTCCCTTTTTTCAACTGTCACTGAACGTGCTGATTGGGCATTATGTGAATCTGACGTTGTTTCTTTTCTTCACTTGGGTGGCGTCAAGGATTCTGTATGTGAACTATTGCAGCAATCATTATAACCAAATTCTGTTAAGAGGCAGCCACCGGAAGCTGGAGGAACAGATTACAAGAAATGAAAAGGTATATCAGGAGTTAGCCCAGGCCAACGGAGAACTGCAAAGGTTATCACTCATTGATGCGCTTACGGAAATTCCGAACCGCCGTGCCTTCGACCAAAGAATGCAGCAGCAGTTACGCTTAGACGAAGAAGCAGGTAAGAGGGTTGCCCTGCTAATGATTGATATTGATTATTTCAAAGCTTTCAACGATAACTACGGGCATGCTGAAGGGGATCGGATTATTAAAGAAGTGGCTCAGGTGATCCAGTCGGAAATGGAGGGGGAACTGCAGTTTGCAGCCCGGCTTGGGGGGGAGGAGTTCGTAGTTGCAGCTTTTGATACCGGAGTGAACGGGGCAATGGAGCTTAGTGAAAGAATCCGCGTGCGTGTTCAGCAAATGTCCATTCATCATGATTATTCCGGAGTCAGCTCCTATATTACGGTGAGTATTGGCGCCGCCACAGGTGAGGTGACCAATCCGGAGGAGATTGCGGGACTAATGGAACTTGCAGATCAGGGGCTATATTTGGCAAAAACGAGCGGCCGCAACAGAGTATCTACCGCAAGCACCAGCATGTAAGTATAAACAGCTTTGTTGTTCCTGGAAGAACATAAGGTTCCAAGTAGCGATACGATACATTACTTTCAGGAATATTAAACAGATAGACCCTGGGGGAGAAACTATAAAAAATCCCGCCTGCAGCACAGAAGCTGGAGGCGGGACAGTTACATAACCAACCTGTTAACCTTTGATATACATCCGGTTGTAATATTCCTCAAGCATCCGTTTGCTCGCGAATTCGGTACGGGTAGTCTCGATGCTCTTGCGCATCATCTGTACCCACTTCTCCTTATCTTCATAGAAGGTTGGGAGGACGCGGTTCAGGAGAGTATCGTAGAGGGCATCGCTGTCATGCTGGTCAAGCACAGCAAAGTCAGTGGTCTCAAAGCCATCACCAATCTGCCAGCCATTCTCGCCGTCGATGCAGGCTTCCGGCCACCAGCCGTCAAGGATGGAACAGTTCAGGACTCCGTTCATCGCGGCCTTCATGCCGGAGGTGCCGCTGGCTTCCAGCGGACGCCGCGGATTGTTAAGCCAAATGTCCGAACCACGTGTAAGCATCGCACCGATCGTCATATCGTAATTTTCGAGGAAGACGACACTTTTCGGATACTTCTTCATCATCGACACGAGGTTGCTGACAATCTTCTTGCCGTTGTCATCCAGCGGATGGGCTTTGCCGGAGAATACGATTTGGATGCGGCCGCTCTCCAGGTAAGGCTCGATAATCTCGGGCTGGGAGAAAATCAGGTCGCTGCGTTTATAAGGGGCAGCCCGTCGGGAGAAGCCGATCAGCAGATTGTCCGCGTTCAGTGAAATACCGGAGCGTTCTTCAATAAAGGTGATCAGCTCGTTTTTGATTTCTTTGTGTGTTGCCCATAGATCGCTGTCTTCTTCATAGGCCTGAATCATACGTTCATCGACCCAGGTCGGTGTATGAATAGCATTGGTGATGCCGATGATCTCCGAACGGCCGGCGACTTCCTTCCACATTTTATTCGCGGTATCGGCATGAAGCTGAGCCACAGCATTGGAGATACGCGACAGACGAAGGCCAGCTACCGTCATATTGAACGGATCGCCGCCGATGCGCTCCATCTGATCACGGGTCAAGCCGTTAAAAGCGCTCATATACTCCAGACGATCCAGCGGATGTGTCTCATTGCCTTCCTTAATCGGTGTATGTGTAGTGAACACAACCTCTTCCCGGGTAGCTTTCCAGGCTTCTTCAAAGGTGCTGCCGCCGGACATTTTTTCACGGATCAGTTCGATGGCTGCGAGCGCCGCATGCCCCTCGTTGAAATGGTAGACGTCAATCGGAATCTGCAGCGCACGCATGGCTTTTACCCCGCCTATCCCGAGGACAATTTCCTGCGCGATCCGCTCTTCCCCAAACCAGCCGTAGAGCTGGCCCGTAATCCAGGCATCGCCATTCTCAGGAATATCCGTATCCAGCAGATACAGGGGATTGTTGCCGAAATGATCGGTTTTCCAAACCTTGCAGACTACATCGATCTTGCGGACCTTAACGGTGACCTTCACGCCTGTATCCTCCAGGAAATCATAGACGTAATTGTGGTAGGAGTCGTAAGGATTGCCGTTAGCGTCAATCTTCTGGTCCGTGTAGCCCTGCTTCCATTTCAGGCCAATGGGGATAATCGGAGCGTCGATATCCTTGGCACCCTTGATATAGTCCCCGGCTAGAATGCCCAGGCCACCGGCGTACATTTTGAAGTCGGAGTGCAGCCCGTACTCCATGCTGAAATAAGCTACTGACGGTAAAGGATTCTGGTTCACTTGATAAGCCTCCTAAATACATAGTAGATTAAAAACTGGCGTTACTGCAGGCTTAATCTAAGGTGCAAACGTTTGCCCAAACGGGCAAAAAAACTTTTCGTGGAAGCGATTGCACACTTATTCTAGCACATTTGCAGAAAAAAAACATACTGAAGTTTAGAAAAAATACATGCTCCGATGAAAGGAATAATTATCCTTATAACTTGGATGCCCCCTTGAAGTAGGTCCGGTTAGCTAGGACTAGGGTAGCGTTGCAATCTCCGGCCCGAGCTGTTTATCCTAAAAACTTTTTTTCACTCATAAAATGAGGATCGGCAGCCGAAATAAATAAAGAATTATTACAACCTAAGGGGGAACCGAACACATGAAAAAAATCTTCAGTATCCTTGCAAGCTGCTTTCTGGCCATCAGCATGATGTCAGGAGCGGTACAAGCCAAGCCCGCAAACAATAATGGTAAGGGTAACGGTAAAGCAGAAGCTACAACTGCGGTACCTGCTAATGGACCAGCGCCAACAGACAAGGACAAAGACAAGGACAAAGACAAGGACAAAGGTAAAGAGACTAACAAAGGCAAGGATAAAGAAACTGTTACTACAGTTACATATGCTACATATGGAAATAAGGGTCACAATGGTTACAGAGGTCTTCTGAATGCTATCGAAAACGTGAAGGACAAGCCGGCAGGGGCAGTGATCGCGGAGCTTCTGTTGACCAAATATAATACTGAACTAACACCAGAAATGAAGGCTGAGCTAGAGGCCATTCAAGATAAGGATGCAGCGTTGTCGGCGCTAGCGGAAATGCTGAACGAAAAAGGCAGTGTAACCGATGCAGTATACGTTCAGAAAGAAGCGATTCTGGCTAACGTAAAAGATCTGAACTCTTATAAGAAGCTTGGTAAGCTATATGCGCAAACCGGCAAAAAAGGAGTGAAGCTCTACGTTAACGGCGAAGAGTCCACCTCAGGTGTTGCTCCGATTGTTACAGCCGGCAGTACATTGGTACCATTCAAAGCGATTGCTGAATCCTTGCAGGCTGAAGTGGTCTGGAATGGTAAAGAGCGCTCGGTTACCATGACCCGCGACGGGATTACAGTGAAGCTGTATATTGATAAAAAGACGGCTTATGTCAACGGTCAGGCTGTCACTCTTCAGGTTGCGCCGACTATCGTGAAGGGCAACACAGTTGTACCTGCCCGGTTTGTCAGTGAAGCTTTGAGAGCTACTGTGAAATGGGAGCCGGAATCCCAATCGGTTGTCATCTACGAAGAGTAGTAGTCTTCAGGAGCACCGGGCTGTATCGCAGTACTTTTTCACAATAGAGTAAGCTCGTATGAAGGAGAAGACACGGCAATCACTGCTGTGTCTTTTTGGGTTAGGGAGAAATGGGGTTTGATAAAACCGGGTAAACCCGAGTAAGATAGAGTGGAACAAGTTAGGATGGTGAACAGATTGGGTATAGTGATAATCGGCAGCCTGAACATGGATATGGTGGTACGCACCAATCGGGCTCCCGATGCCGGAGAGACGTTGTTCGGAGAGGACTTTACCTTGTCTCCAGGCGGAAAAGGCGCAAATCAGGCGGCAGCGGCAGCGCGCCTTGGTGCAGAGGTAACGATGATCGGAAGAGTGGGCAAAGATGCTTTCGGCAGTGAACTGCTTGAGGTCATGCGCCAGGAACAGATCCATACCGGGTATATTGGACAGAGTGAAACACTTGGTACAGGGATTGCTTCCATCGTTGTGGACGGAGAAGGAGAGAACCGTATTATCGTTGTGCCTGGGGCGAATATCGAGATGAGGCCAGCAGATATTGCCGCACTTGAACCGGTAATCAGCCAGGCGGAAATGCTAGTCATGCAGATGGAGACGGATCTCCGGATGTGTGCACATGCTGCTGCCATAGCTGCTAGACAGGGAATTCCGGTGATCCTGAACCCTGCGCCGGCCCGGGCTCTTGAGGATGAATTTCTCCAGCATGTTACCTACCTGACTCCCAATGAGACGGAAGCGGGCATCCTGGCAGGAATGGCCGTAAACAGTATTGATGATGCAGAGCAAGCGGCGCGAATACTGATGCAAAAAGGCGTTCGGAACGTTATCGTGACTCTTGGCCCCAAAGGGGCGCTAATTGTGAATCATGCCGGAAGCCTGCATATTCCGGGTTTTCCTGTACAAGTTGTTGACACGGTAGCCGCCGGTGATTCTTTTAACGGTGCTCTGGCCTGGCAGCTTACCAAAGGTAAGACACTGGACGAAGCGGTCCGATTCGCGAATGCTGTCGGTGCGCTTGCTGTAGGCAAGCAGGGTGCAATTCCATCGCTTCCGTACCTGGCAGAGGTTGAACAATTTCTTCAGGGTGCTGCTGAACAGTAAGTTAATCATTGCTGCACGTTATTACATAAGGAGCTGAAGGAAATGAGCGGCACAGTGACCGTTAGAAATGTAACCCTCGGTGAGGGTGTTCCCAAGATTTGCGTTCCACTGGTTGGAGCTACAGTGTCTGAGCTAGTGACAGAAGCAAAGTCACTGAAGGAGCTGGCACCGGATCTGGTGGAATGGCGGAGCGACTTTTTTGCACAGGTGGAGGATCTCGCGGCTGTACAGCAAACCTTGTCCGAACTCTCCTCTGTCCTTCCTGACATTCCGCTGATCTTCACGTTCCGCAGTAAAGAGGAAGGCGGCGAGCGGGCGATTACGGAGGAATATTATATCCGGCTGAATCAAGCGGCTGCCGAGAGCGGCCACGTGGATATTATAGATGTGGAGCTGTTCAAGGGAGACGATCTCGTTCGTGACTTAATTGCTGCAGCGCATGCCTGCGCGGTGTTCGTAATCGTTTCAAATCACGATTTCCACGGCACGCCCTCCCAGGAGGAGATTATCTCACGGCTGTGCAAAGCTCAGGAGCTTGGCGGTGATCTGCCCAAAATCGCTGTTATGCCGCAGCATGCGGGTGATGTGCTTACTCTGCTTGCTGCTACCCATACGATGCGTGAGCAATATGCAGACCGTCCGATCATTACAATGTCCATGGCCGGAGAAGGGGTAATCAGCCGTCTGGCTGGTGAAATCTTCGGTTCGGCGCTCACCTTTGGCGCCGCACACAAGCCATCAGCTCCGGGACAGGTGGCGGTAACCGAGCTGCGAAGTGTACTGGAGCTGCTGCACCGCAGTCTGTAGAGCTGTAACTCCGCGAGAGACAAGCCAGAGACAAGCCAGTTATTCCAAACTCCCCGGCTGCTGGAGTATGGAGTCTTTTGTAAGTGGTAGCTATAAGAAAACCGTCATCCATTCTGCTGGAATCCTCAGAGGTATTCCGGGCAATGGGTGACGGTATTTTTTTGGATAAGAAGAGAGTTGCCTCGGCCTAGTCCTGTGCCGTAATTCCCCGGGACTGAAACACATCCTTGGCCACAAAGGTTGCATTCAGCACACGCGGAAATCCGGTATAAGGGGCGCAGTGCAGGATGGCCTCCACGATTTCTTTAGGAGCAAGTCCAACATTAAGTGCTGCATTGATGTGAACAGTGAGCTGTGGTTCACAGCCGCCAAGAGTGGTAAGCGAGGATATGGTGATGAGCTGGCGCTGCCGCAAATCCAGTCCACCACGAGTATAAATATCGCCAAAAGCAAACTCGATTACAAACTTGCCCAGATCGGGAGAGATGTCTTTCAGCGATTCGATTACTTTTGCTCCCCCGGTACCGTCTACCTCCATCAGCTTCTCCCAACCGCGATCATACCGTTCCGTTGTCATAAGTTAAACCTCCATTAGAATTGTGATTTCATGCTCTATATCCAGACTACAGCTTAGAGCGCGCTCTAATGCAACGGTTCATTTGCTGTGGTATGATTTCAGCATGAATAACCTACTTACAATTCAGGAAATGTCCCGGCTGACGGGGCTGTCAGCACATACGCTGCGTTATTATGAGAAAGTCGGCATGCTGGAGGGCGTGTCCAGGAATGAGCAGGGCTATCGTGCCTATTCCGAAGCTGATGTGTCTTGGGTACAATTCCTGGTCATTCTGAGGGAGCTGGATATTCCTATCCGGGAAATGAAGCGTTATTCCGATCTGCGCAGCCAGGGTCCCTCCACCGTCCATGAGAGAAGACTGATGCTGGAAGCCCACGAGAGCAGAGTCCAGCAGCAGATGCGAAAGCTTGGTGAGAACCTCAGGAAGATTGCCGACAAGATTCAGTACTATAAAGGAATGGAGGAAGAGGCGGAAGCAGAACTAAAATAGAGCGGCAGCGGGATGACCGCTACCGCTCGAGGGCTTGCCAGGTGTTGACCTAAGAAAGAAGACTATGTTTTTTCATCAAGGGACTCCAGCCTGGATCAACGATTGAATAAAAACGCCAGCTGATCCTTAGATCCGCAATCAGGGTTACTCTTGCTCCGTCCCGGTATACACATGAACCGCATCCCTCAGGAAGGTGGCCGCGCCGGGACGGGTTTTGTCGTAGTAGGCGGTGAACCTCTCATCATCGACATACATTTGCGCTACTCCGGCATGGGCTTCCTTGGTATAGGTATCCCAGTAGAAGGTCAGCCATTGACGGTGCAGATCGGCGGCTTTCTGGGCCAGCACGCTTGCCGGATCACCGTCCTCCATGGCCTGCTCCAGTGCGGCGAACATCTCTGCCTCGAGCTGTTGTACCCTGTCGTGTTGCTCCTCCGTCATATCTCCCAGCTTGCGGTTCGATTTGTCTACAGTCTCATCGCCATATTTCCCGCGGATTTCTTGCCCATACTTCTGCTCGTTATCTTCGATCAGCTTTTTCTTAAAGCCTGCGAATTTCTCTTCATTGCTCATGGTTATTCTCCCTTCGGTTTGTGCCAATGTCCGCTCGACGTTCTGGATCAGTCTGTCCAACTGCTGTCTCCGCTGAAGGAGCTTCCCATGATGCTCGCGCAGGGCCTGGGCGCCGTCAAAGGACGGTGCGGTTACAAGCTCTTTGACCGCTTCAAGGCTTAGACCCAGCTCCCGGTAAAATAGAATCTGCTGCAGCCGGTCGACCTCGGCCTGGCCATAGATACGGTATCCCGAAGAGTTGATTCTCGCCGGCTTAAGAATTCCAAACTCATCGTAATACCGCAGGGTCCGCGTGCTGACTCCCGCAAGCGCTCCTAGCTTCTGCACTGTATACTCCATCTTTTCTTCAGCCTCCAGCTCATTCTCAGCATGTATTTGAATGGATCGCATCACGTCAGCGGTTTGCAATTTTGCAATACAGCTGCTTGCAGAATTAATGTACACCTTTACGTAGCGGCAATGTCAAACATTAATTATCGGAATCCCAATGCCTTTAGTTGAAAAAAAACAGCGGCAGTCTCCCTAGTATACCCACTAAGGGAACTGCCGCTGTCGTGTGATGATCCCGGAAGGATGTTACTTTTTACCGAGCTGTGCCGCGAAATAGGCCTGCAGCTCCGCCAGCTTGCGTGGATCAGCCAAAGCGTCTTCGGCCGGGAAATAGTGCTCGGCAACGAGCTCCCAGGTGGGAACAACCTTTTGTGCGTTCATCGCTTTGATCGCGATCTTGACCGTCTTGCGTTCTCTGGCGTTGGAGAAGGTGTCCACATAATGCTGGGAGCGCCCGAAGTCGAGATCCGGGAAGACGGCACGGAATATTTCAGCGGTCATCTTGGCATCGTCCAGTGCGCGGTGCGCAGATCCGGAAGGCTCCAGCCCGAAGAGGGCCATCGCCCCTTCAACGCTGATATCGTTGCTGAGGCCGCGGGCGCGCAGCACACCTTTGAGCAGATCGAAATAGGTGGCAGACAGCCAGTAGGCATCGTCCATTTTGTGCATGCGGATATCCTGAATGATCCGTTTCATATCCTCACCGCCCCAGGTCAGAAGCAGCACGCCGTCCATGCTCTGATCCAGCCAGGATCGAAAGGCCGTAATCACCTTAGGGAACCGGTCGGCTACGTCGATATCCTCTTGGGGAATTCCGGTTTTTTTCTTAATAAATGAATTCAGGGTAGAAAAGTATACAGGTTTGATCAAAGCCGAGAATTCATCCTTATATTGCAATGAAGCGTCTAACCGGACGGCTCCAATCTCAATGACCTCCATAGGGTGCTCGCTGGCAAATTTGCGGCCGTTGAATTCGATGTCCAGAATAATATAATCCACAGGTAATGCCTCCGTTTCAGTGACTGGCGCTAGGATTGCCTTAAAATACGCCGACTATTCTATTTTAGCAAAAAAAACGCAGGAATGGGGGGTTCAGAGGGAATCCGCTAGTTGCAACACCGTTCTTACGTATTCATGTATGTTTCTTTCTGAAGATCAGGCAAAAAAACTAACTTTGTAAAAATATAAGAGGAAAAATGCAGGAGAAAAGTCGCGGTACGGCGAATTTCCAGGGAGAAGGAAGAAAGGAATATATGATGAAGAACAAGCTGGAATTGGATTTGCAGACATTACAGAACGCTTACTCTTCTTTATGCGGATTATCGATTATAATTACCAACCATGCGGATGAACGGTTAACAGAACCCTCAGGTTTAACGGATATGGCACGACTTCTATTGGGTTTTGAGAGTAAGTCTGCGGAAGATACAATTGTTAGGATTATTGAAAAGGTTAGTGGCATTCCAAAGCCGATCGTATATGAAACCGCCTCTGGATTTAAGCTGCTGGTTGCCCCTGTAAATCTGGATAAGCAGTCTGGCTATTACATTATAGCAGGTGTATGTATAGAGGAAGGCAGCAAGGATCTTATCTCAGCACGAATATATGAAATGATTGATCCCAGGGAATGTGAACGCTGGATTCATGCTCTGGACAGTGTGGCAACGTATAATATAGAGCACACTGCAAGTATACTTCACCAGTTGGAAACTTTGGCAGATACGATTAGTATTCTTCTGGAACGGGAGAGGCGGGAAAATAATACTGCATACAAACTGCAGTTGTTGAACCTTACCCATCTGATTGACTCAAAAAGCCCGGACTGGCTTAAAGGCGTATTGGGTATATTCGCACGTGTTATGGGGCTTGAATATGCAGGATATGCCGGCAGGATCGACGAACAAGGACAATTTACGATCATGGAGACGACTGGCATGCCGGAAGAACACTCCTTAACAGGCGCTTCCTTTTTCCCGGGTGAAGGTTTCCTGGGGCGGGTGGGGCTTACCAAGCAGATGGGGTATTGGGAGAATTCTAACCGGGATCCGAGAAGCTACTTCTTTACGATGCGCGGAGTTCAGCTCAAAGTCCTTATTTGCTATCCCATAAAATATAAAGATCAATTCTTCGGGTTATTATTTGGCGGAGATGCTTCAAGAACGGAAATATCGGAAGACGAGGCGGATATGGGGTTGCTGGCAGCCCATCAGATCTCATCTTCTATGTACTACTTGGATGGTGAAAATATCATCGAACGGCGCAGTCAGCGGATTAAGGCTTTTCAAGAATTATCTCAGGCATTTGTTGCTGTCCAGGACTGGGAAGACTTTCTGCATATGTTTCTTGAATTCATACAGCAGCAGATTCACAGCACTTTTATTTGTCTATTGCTGCATCAACCCGAAAACGATGGAATGAAAATATATACTTCGCTCACTGCTCCCAATGAACTGTACTCTGGATATGCTGCAGAGGCGGAGAATGCCTATTTCGGCGATGGGATGCCTGGTTTTAGCATGCTGCACAGACCATTGGAACGTGAATGGGAAGGCATGGATGTAGTGGAATACCCTTTGGTTTCCGGCCAAAAACTGCTGGGAATCGTTACTATCCATTATAGAGATGATAGACAGCACCAGGAATATGATACGTTCATACAATCAATGAATAGTTTTATAGTAGCAAAATCACTGGTCTCGCAACAAGCGGCACCGTTAATGAATATAGACATCATTCACCTGCTTCAGGATGCTTTGTTCATGTGGAAACCGGAAGCGCATCAAAAGGCGATTCAGATAAAGGAACTCGCGGCTGGATTGTTACAAGAATTAAAGCGTGATCCCGAAGAGATTGAACTGAGCGCACAGGCAGGCCTGCTCTTCGAGTTTGACACGGATTTGCTTGCCGGCTACTTTGGGGAGGCCCCGCTGGTTATACTATTGCGTCAACTGCAAATGTACAGGTCAGGCCGAGATGAGGACATAGGAGGAATTTCCTATGCCTTACTGGGAAAAGTGCTGTTGATCGTTATTATGTTTTTGGAAAAGGGGTACAAGGAGTGGAAGGAAGCTCTTCCTATTCCTGTAGATGAGTCAACCTTGAGCACTGCGGAACAATTCTTACACACCCGGAGTTCATCCGCGGCTACCCAGGTTCCGATGGAGAATAAAGAAAGTCTGACTTCAAGAGAAGAAGATATCCTTAGTTATTTGGTGCAAGGAATGAATAACAAACAAATCGCTGAGAAGCTGTTTATCAGCACACATACTGTCAAAAATCATATCACCAAAATATATGAAAAGCTTGGCGTAACCGGCAGGGCCCAGGCAATTTCACAAATGTATCAGACCTCCATAAGCCGCACGATGAAAAAGCAGTGATCCCATATTTTAGGGGTCATTGCTTTTTTTTTGCTCGGAAAAGGGAAGGGATTCCTGTGGAAATTAGGAATAATTTGTCGATAAATAGGAACTAGGAACCATAGGCACAAGGAACTAGTCCTCTCATAATGAAGGGGAAATATTTCACAAACATCTTCATTTAGAGATAAGGAGTTTTCCGAATGCAATGTATATAGGGTGGAGAATGGAACTCGGGGAATCACATAACGGGGAGAGTAGTCTGTGGAGAGTTTGAAAGCTAACATTATCAGCAATCACTTAAAGGAGTGTTTCAATTGAAATTAAATATCCGAACCAAATTAACAGGCAGCTTTCTGCTGGTTATAGCGTTGCTATTGTTTATTAGTGGCTTGTCCATTGTTAAGATGGGGCAAATGAATGACAATTCATTACAGATGCGCGAGTATAACTTCCCTGGATTAGTCCAAATGGAGAATATCCGTGCTGATCTGTATAAACTCCGGGGCGACCTGATGAAAATCATCCTGGAAACGGATTCTTCTGAATTCGACAAGATCAAAGCAACGATCCAGGAAGATCAGGAGAATCTTGCCGTCAATATTAAGGCCTACGGAGAGCTCTCACTGGATACCGAACAAAGGGCTTCCCTGGAGATCGTCAAACAAAATGTGGAAAACTATAATACAGCGGTTCCTAGCATCATTGAGCTCGGAATGAATAATGAAAGTGAAAAAGGATACAAAGTAATGCTTGATGCCGTTCCTTATCTGCAAAAGGCGCAGGATACGGTGAACCATGAAGCCCAGAATGTAGTGAATGGCGCGAACAAAAATATAGAGGCTAATATTGACAGCTACACCTCTGGGAAAAATACTGTTATCGTCTCTGCGTCAGTAGCTACAATAGTGGCCCTTGTGCTCTCCTTCTGGATCTCGCAGAGCATCGTTGGTCCTGTGTCCAAAATTCTGGCGGTCATGGTCAAATTAGCCGGGGGGGATCTTAGAGAGCAGCTTACCCTGAAAAGCCGGGATGAGCTCGGCAAACTTGGCACTGCCGTAAATGAGATGATCATCAGCTTAAGGAATCTCATTGGCGGGACGGCTGAATCTGCTCAAAATGTAGCGGCTTCCTCCGAGGAAATTTCGGCAACCACTGAACAAATCGCTTCCGGCAGCCAGTCTCAGGCCCAGGCGGCACAAAATATCAATCATTTGATTCAGGATCTGGTCAAAGGTATCGATGAGGTTGCAAAGAATGCTGAGCAAGTCTCGGAGCTATCCATTCTGACACGTCAGGGTGCTGAAGAGGGAAGTAATGCCGTAAGAGAATCCAGTCTGGGTATGAACGATTTGTCGGAAAAGATGGAACTTCTTGAGCAGGACTCCCAAAAGATCGGGGAAATTATTGAAGTCATTGACGAGATTGCCGAACAGACGAATCTGCTTGCCCTAAATGCGGCGATTGAAGCGGCGCGTGCAGGAGAGCAGGGAAGAGGTTTTGCCGTTGTGGCTGATGAAGTCCGCAAGCTGGCAGAACGGAGCAGTGAAGCCACGAAGCAAATTGCTCATATAATCCGGGGGATGCAAAAGAATACAGTACTCAGCGTGCAGGCAGTTAGCGAGGTATCAGCACTGTCAGACCGGACAGAGGGGCTGATCAAGGGAATCGTTGATCGTGTGAATGAAACCACCCAGCAAATTACCGGTATTGCTGCGGCATGCGAGGAGCAGGCAGCGCAAACGAATGAGGTCCTCTTCTCCATTGAGACTATAGCAGCAGGAAGCGAGGAGTCAGCAGCAGCAGCGGAGGAAACAGCAGCGTCCTCGCAAATGCTCGCCGGATTAGCCGACGAATTAAATAACTCCATCTCAGCCTTCAAGCTGGCGTAGGGAGGATCAACTATGCAGGCAACGAGTACTGAACAATATGTAGTATCCCGTCTGGGCAGCGAGAAACATGCTATCAATATTCGTGATATCAATGAAATCATCAAAATGGAGCATATCACAGGAGTACCCAACAGCAAGCCATTTATTAGAGGCGTTATTAATTTGCGGGGCAGGATTGTTCCGGTGATCAGCCTGTGCATGAGATTTGGCATTCCCGAGACGCCTATGGGCGCACAGTCACGTATCATTGTGGTGCGTTACAAGCAGGAGGCGATCGGCATTATAGTGGATGCGGTAGAAAAGGTGACTTTTTTTCAGGAAATAGAGCCTCCGCTCGAATCCCACGAAGTGCAAGGTGCTCAATATTTGGAGGGCATAGGCCAGAGTCCGGACGGGTTGATCAGCATATTGAATGTAGAGCGGTTGTTTGGTGAAGGGTGAGGCATGAAGGAGAGCGAAAACGATGAGTGAATTTCATAATTCTGCATATTTGGGCGTTTTTTTAGATGAGATGGAAGAGCAGCTTCAACTTTTGGATGACTCCTTGCTGGTCCTGGAAAGCGTGGGTTGTCAGCAAGATACCATTCAAAAAATTTTCCGGGCTGCGCATACCTTAAAAGGATCTTCGGCCGTAATGGGTTTTAAGCAGCTCAACGGGCTAACCCATCAGATGGAAAGTGTATTTGAGCTGATCCGCTGCGGGCAACTGGAGGTGACCTCCGAATTATTGAACATTCTATTTGACTGTATTGATTTCATTAAGGAGCTTCGCCGTTCCATCCTTGGCGGTGTAATGGAGGAAGGAGACACAACGATTCTAATGGACCGGCTGGAAGGAATCCGGGATTCGGCTTCCAAGATTCCGCCACTTCATGAACAGTCAGTCAAAAAGCCCGCACCAGCGCTGCATATTGTCTTTGATGATAGTCAGAAAGGGAAAATACAAGCAGCCTTGGACAACAGTTACGAGGTTATGGCGATTCATGTTCATATGGCAGAAGAAGAATCCATGAAATATGTTCGGGCCAAGCTCGTGGAAATCAATCTGACAGAGCACGGGGAAATTGCTGCCTGCTTCCCGAAGCTGGAGTTGATCGAGAAGGATGACCTGTTTGCCGGAACTATAGTGTATGTTCTGATCACAAAACAAATTCAGCAGGACATTATCCGCAGTCTGACACAAATCTCCCAAATCGAATCCGTACGGATTGAATATATTACAAAATTGAATCTGGTCGGAACGGCCCCTGAGCCAGAATCCCGAAAGGCTGCAGCCAAAGCCAAACAGGTCCCGGTAATTTCCGAGAAAAAGGTACAAGTGGCACAGACGGTTCGCGTGGATGTGGAACGCCTTGAAAGTCTTTTGAATCTGGTGGGTGAGCTGATCATTGATAACACCAGGCTTCGGAGTATACGCGCGAAACTAAGCGAACAGTTCAAAAATAATGGCGATATTAATGTCCTGAATGACATTGCGGGCCATTTAAACATGGTCGTATCTGATCTCCAAGAAGGAATGATGAAGACACGGATGATGCCGATTGAGCATTTGTTTGGCCGCTTTCCGCGAATGGTCCGTGATCTGGCCCACAAATCGAAGAAAGAAATCGAATTCATCATTGAGGGCAAAGAGACTGAACTCGACCGTACCCTGATTGAAGAAATCAGCGATCCGCTCATTCATATCCTGCGTAATTCGGTAGATCATGGACTGGAGCTGCCGGAAGAACGTAAGGCTATGGGGAAACCGCCCAAAGGAAGCATAGTGCTCCGGGCCAGCCACCAAGGGAATATGATCGTGATTACCATTGCAGATGACGGCAGAGGCATAGATGCGGATAAAGTGAAAGAAATGGCGGTTCGCAAAGGATTCGTTACTCACGAAGAGGCCAGTCATATGACGGAAAAGGAACTTGTAATGCTGATTTTCCGTTCAGGCGTTTCCACAGCCCAGAAGGTTACCGATCTGTCCGGGCGCGGTGTTGGAATGGATATTGTGAAGTCGCACATTGAGAAGCTAAACGGGGTTATCGATATTGAAACGACCCGGAATGAAGGGACCGTATTTACCATAAAGCTTCCCCTAACCCTTGCCATTATCCGGTCGTTGCTGGTGAAGCTGGGTAAAAGTACATTTGCGGTTCCATTAGTAAATGTGATTGAAATCTTCAGATTGAAGACAGAAGATATACTTACTGTACAAGGGAAGGAAGTCTGTAAATTCCGCAACCAAGTGCTGCCTCTGGTGCGTCTCCACCGCAAATTGCAGGTGCAGGAGGAGATGGAACCGGTTAAAGACCGCTTATTCGTGGTGATCGTCGGATTGGCGGATAAACGGGTCTGTCTGGTCGTCGATCAAACCATTGGCAATCAGGAGATCGTAATCAAATCGCTTGGTAATTATATTGGCAATGTTTCTTATATTGCCGGATCAACGATCCTGGGGGACGGCCATGTAGCACATATACTGGATGTCGGCTTCATTGCCCGTGAGACAGGTTCCTCTTATGAAACATTGATGCCTGTAGACACAGATAGTGAACAGGTGGATGCCGAAAGTGAGAAATATGTGACCTTCAGGCTGTCAGGCCTGGATTTTGGAATTCCGATTGTGAAGATGAAAGAGATTGTTCCTGTACCTGAGATTCATCCTCTCGCCTCAGCGCCTTCACATGTACTGGGGATGATTCATCTGCGGGGAATCCTGTTTCCAGTGTATGATCTACGGCCCCAGTTGGGAATGGACTCCTATGAGCGAACTGCCGGCTCACGGATTATGATCTGCGAAGTAGCAGGGCACGAGGTAGGAATTGTAGTCGATGAAGTTGCGGAGGTATGCCCGCTCTCCAGAGCATACATGGAAGAGACACCGGATTATATGCGTCTGAATTCAGATATGCTTGATGCCATATACAAACAAAACCAACAATTTATCCATTTGCTGAATTTGGAAAGAATGCTGAATTTAGAAACTAAACGGAAAGAGGTTGGTTGACTATGGAGGATGTCTTGAAGAACCAGGTACAGCTGCTCCACTGGAGTACAGATGTAACGTTAAAAAACGTGGACGAATTCCGCGGAGCAGTTCAGAAGCTGGTCGATGGGGAGAAGGCGAAGCTTATACTTGAGCTCACAGAGGTAGCTTATCTGAATAGCGCGGCCCTTGGTGTTATTGCGGATGCCGTACTTGGTGCAGGGCGCACAGGCAAAGAGCTCATTATTGCAGGAGTACAATCAACAGTAGGTGAAATATTCGAAATTGTCCACTTCAGTTCACTGATGAAAATATTCACGGAAATAGACGAAGGCTACATCTATTTTGCAGGTGAAATGGAATGAACAAGCTGAACGATAGGACTTACGGGCAGATCCTGGTCATTCATACAAGAAGCGATATTGCTCTTGCTATGGAGACAACCAGAAGGATTGCACTGCTTACAGAATTTTCAGAGCATGAATCCATACTCTTACAGTTGGTCACTGAAGAAGCCTGCATGAATGCATTTGAGCATGGTTGTCCCTCTGGTAACTGTGAATTTAGAGTGTCGTGGCTGGTTGAATCCGATATCATGGAGATCAGGGTTTGTCAGAATGGAGAGTCCTTTGAACTGGAGAATGAACAAGCCCAGCCGGTCAAAATAGGATCACGTGGTAGAGGACTGGTCCTGATTCAAGGCATTATGGATGAAGTGCGCTTAATTCCTACGGGTCCTTACATAACTCTCTCTATGCGTAAGAAAAGGAAAGTGTAATGAACAAAAGGATATTTGACTTGTGGAGAGAAGAGACTTCCAAAAACTGGGCTTTCGTTATTCTCATCCTTCTTGTCGTATTGAATGTATATAATCTTGTATTTGTTGATAAAAAATTCGGGTATGAGTTTATCGTCGATCTGCTGACACAGTGTGTTATTCTAACCCCGCTGTACATCATGTTTGGACAGCAGAAAGGCCATACGAAGAACCTTAGAGAAAGTGAGCAGCGGTATGAATCGTTATTTCTCTATAATAATGCCGGGATATACGTCGTTGACCTCAGTGGTTACATCAACAGTGTAAGTCCCAATCTTCTGGACCTTCTCGGATATACAGAGGTGGAGATTAAAAAGATTACATTTACTGATCTGTTTCATCCTGCGGATATCCCGTTGATTCAGGAGACCTTTCTCGATATTATGAACGGGACTATTTTGTCCTCCTCCAGAAAACTGCAGATGCGTCATAAAAAAGGAAGATATCTTATCTTTGAATTGTCGAGTGTTGCCCTTATGGCCGATGGGGAAATCCGGGGCGTTATCGGTTTTGCCAAGGATATTACGGAATTTCAAAAGGTACAGGACAAACTCGGGGAAATCCAGACACAGCTCAATAATATTTACGGGAGTATTGATATTATTTTATGGTCGTTTGATGTGACCCGGAATAAGCTGCTTACCATCTCGCCGGCGTGTGAGAGAGTTCTCGGCTATTCTGCAGAGGAATACTATCAATACCCTGATTTATGGTCAGCACAAGTCTATGATGAAGATAAGGATTTGGTGAATGGTAGAATGTCCTCCGTTGTTGAAGGACGCCCCTATAATCCTACGCTTGAGTACCGGATTGTTCATGCAAGCGGAGAAATCCGCTGGGTGGAGAGCCGGATGTTTCCTTTAGTGGACTCCAGAAATGGAATCACGGGTGTAAACGGAGTAGTGCTGGATATTACCCATAAGAAGCAGATTGAAAAGGATAAGCAGATCGACCTTGATTTGGCCAGAGAGGTTCAGAAGAGCGTACTTAGCCAACCGATCGATACCCCTTCTTTATCTATTAACGCGAAGTACGTTCCCTGCCGGAACCTTGGAGGAGATATGTACGCCTGGTACCGCTTGAATGAGCACCGCTACGGAATTCTGATCATGGATGTCATGGGACATGGGGTTTCTTCAGCACTCATTTGTATGTCCATCCGTTCTTTGCTGAGGGGGATTATTAAGGCCCATCTAAGTCCGGAAGAAGTCATTAATGAATTAAATCATCATATGAACAAGCTGTTCAGTGTGTCCAAGGGAACCACGAATTTCTTTTTTACAGCCATTTATTTGATTGTGGACACAGAGAACCAGACGGTTGAATATATCAATGCGGGACATCCCAGCGGACTGCTTATTGATGAGAGCGGAGAAGTATTTCACATGAAATCATCCAGTCTTCCTATCGGCTTGATTCCCCAAATGAATCCTCAAACGCAAACTCTTTCTTTCAATGGAACAGTACGGATACTCTTATATACCGACGGGTTAATTGAAAAAACGGGGAGTTTACTGAAGGATCAGGTAGGTCTGTTGCTTCAGGTTATGGAAGCAAGCAGACTTGAGCCGATTTCGGCGGTTATGGACAATCTGCTTGCATTCAATAAAGTAAACCAGCAGGGGGAGCAGGAGGAGCAGGATGATATCTGCCTCATCTGCATGGAGGTACGCGGTAATACAGCCGTGACAACGGATATACCTTAATCCCGGATCAAATGGCCCTGTCCCAGCGTGATCTCCACAAATCCGGCCATGTGCCGGGCTTGATAACGGATGGGCTTAACGCTGCCCATGATGAGGATATTGCGGACATCGGCTGTGCCTTCAGAGGGAAGAGCGAAAGCTTTGATATAGGGGAACTGCCCGCTAAGGGTCGTATGGATGGCGCCCATCAGGCGGTCCTTTTCGCTTCTGCCCATCAGGTTCATAATCATAGAGCCGCGGCTGTTCAGCTTGGAAAGGACCAGAGCGAAAAACTCGCTGGAGAGCAAATGCCGTGGAGTACCTTCTGCCGTAAAGGCATCCAGGAGGATGTAGTCATACCGGTGGTCCGGCTCACCTTCCAGAATGCTGCGCCCATCCCCGACAATAACATTGTCCTGGCTGCAGCCAAAATGCTGCCTGCTGAGCGCTACAATCTCTGCACTGATCTCTGCGGTCTTAAAGCGTTTCTCTGCAAAGTAACCGGCAATCGTCCCGATGCCATGTCCAATGACAAACACATCTTCGAACAACGAACCGCCCGCCTCCATTAAGTGGATCATTGCCCTTGGATATTCGAAGACCACCCGGCGGGGGTGGTTCAGATCAAGCGCGCCTTGAATGGCGTCTCCCGAAAACTGCAGCACGCGGAATCTGCCTCTCTCGCCATACAATTCTGTGGTGTCGTAAACCTGGATTTCATGCCCTTCTCCGGTGGTGCTTAACCTTGGCTCCAAAGCGATCATTCTCCTTAAACAAGTGAAATGCGTTTATATTCGTTCGGCGTGATGCCGACCATTTTTTTGAACAGCTTATTGAAATAGGCGGGGTCCGGGTAGCCGACCTCGGCTCCGATCTCGTGGATCTTCAGATCATGCGCATTCTTCAGCAGCTGCTTGGCCCTGCGGATACGGATTTCAATTACATATTCGGTCAGGGTCAGCCCGGTTTCCTGCTTGAAGAGTTTGCTCAAATAGCTTGGTGTCAAAAAAACCATCCCTGCCAGCATATTCAAATCGGCATGCTGATTATAGTGGGCCGATACCCAGCGCTTCACGGTTTCGACGGCGGTGCTGGGCAGCTCCAGACGGTGGGTGCGGATTATGTCTAATGCGTCCGAGAAGGCGGAGATGAACATCTGCTTGATCTCTCCAAAGCTCATGCAGGTCTCGATCTGTTCCTCGAGAGAAGGTCTGCTGCCCACTCTGTATACGGCTCCGAATTCCTGCAGCTCCTTGCGTGCTGTGTCCTCAACTTCCCGGCAAGCCCGCAGAATAAGTTCTGGGCAAGCCCGCTGCGATTCCAGCAAAGAGAACATGGAATGGATGTGTTCCAGAACGCCGGACATATTCAGAATCTGCAGTTCGTGGATGAGCGGCTCTCGCACAGGCGGAAAGGGATCACTTAGGCATAGATCCGCAGCCGTAAGCTCCTGAGCAGTAATATAATGCAGAGGCTGCGAATTGTAAATCCCCGCATCACAGGCCAGCTTGGCTTCCAGATAAGCGGATCTAAGCTTGGAGGGAGTGCTGTACGTGCCGCTGACTCCGGCATGGAGGGGTTGTCCGCAGCTTGCCGCCCGGATAGAACCGCCGATACGATCCAATTCCGCAGCAGTTAAAGGCTCGGCAGAATACCAAATCCAGACATATAGACCCTTTCGGATTTCCAGGGGGTCAAGCAATGATTCCTTCTCTTGCCGCAGACTGTCTGAGCAGGCGCAGACGGTATCCGGGGAGCTCCCTTTAAGTACAAATACGGAGAAGTAAGGCTGGGGCAAGGTAAGGCTGCTTAGAAGGATTTCGGATGGCTGCTCGACATGCAGCAGCGAGAGCAGAAGCCCGGTACGCTGGCGTTCTTCTTTTTCCCGCAGCAGCTTCTGCTCTTCATCCAGACGATAGAGCACTTCAAAAAGCTGCTCTTTATTAATAGGCTTCAATAAATAGTCTACAGCAGAGCTGCGGATAGCTTCCCGGGCATAATTGAATTCCACGAATCCGCTCATCAGCAGCGTGCGTATCCGGGGATGACTGCTTTTGAGCGCTTTGATCAGCTCCAGACCATCGACATGAGGCATCCGGATATCTGTAATCACCACATCAATCTGAAGGGAAGGTAAGGCGTCGAGCAGCTGCTTGCCATCGGCATACGTTCCTGTGACAAGAAAGTCGCTGCTCTCCTTGTCAATCATCCGGGCCAGGCCCTCGCGAATCAGAATCTCATCATCTACAATCACAATTCGCAGCACGGAATCCCTCCTTAAGATCACTATTATTATTCCTCCCGGGGAAGGCTTGAGAGCGCATCAATACGCAAGATGACACGAGTGCCTCTGCCGGGTTCGCTGCTTACGCTTAAGCCGAGTTGAGGGCCGTAATGCAGGCGAATCCGCTCGTTCACATTCCTTAGCCCTATGCCGAACATTTCACCGTCTGCTCCGCTTCTCAGGCTATCGTTCAAGGCACGCAGCGTGTCCGCATCCATGCCTACACCATCATCCTCTATGCAAAACACCGCTTTACCATCCTCTTCCCACCCGCTGATGCTTAGTGTACCGGGACCTTCCTTCGGTTCCAGGCCGTGGAAGACAGCATTCTCGACAATCGGCTGCAGAACCAGCTTAATGACAGGAAGGGGTAGCAATGCTTCCGGCACTGCAACATCCAGCCTGAATTTGTCCGGAAAGCGGATCTGCAGGAGATGCAGATAATTCCGCACATGGTCCAGCTCGTGGCGGATCGTAACCATCTCTTCGCTGCGGACAATGCCGTAGCGCATTTGCAGTCCGAGCAGATAAGTCAGCTGTGCGACCCGCGGGTCCTCACTGCTCTCAGCCAGCATGCGGATCGATTCCAGGGTGTTATAAATGAAATGCGGGTTGATCTGGTTCTGCAGCGCCCGCATATCGGCTTTCTGTTTTCTTTTCTCCGTCATGGAGACTTCCTGCAGCAAATCTTTGACCCGGACGATCATCCGGTTAAAATGGCTGCCAAGCATACCGATCTCGTCATTGTATTTGGGATGCAGCCAGACCTCCAGATTGCCATGCTGGACCTGCTTCATCAGCCGGACCATCGATTTCAGCGGCTTTGTCAGGGCATGTGAGATGAACGTGGCGACGAACAGAGCAAATGCAATAATCGCGAGTGTGGTCAGAATCAGCGTATTGCGGTTTTTCTCCACCGGTGAGAGGATACGGGACAGCGGAATGGTAACCATTGTCGTCCAGCCGGTCTGCTGCGATACAGTGTAGACAGCCAGGTAGGGCTGACCGTCCAGTTCTATCTTGAAATGTCCTTGATCCTGATCCACATGACCCAGCAGCTTCTGCCGGGTAAGCTCCTGCTCCTCGGGAGTAGCCATCACCTTGCCGTCACCGGCATACATAAGCTCTCCCTGATCATCCACGACCAGCGTATTCCCCTGAGTCACAGCATTCACAGGGTCCACAATACCCTTGAACAGGTTGATGTCGATATCGAAGACGAGTATTCCAATGCTTTTCAAAGTGCTTACGGAATAGATCGTGCGCAGCACAGTGAAGACTTCCCGCTGTTCGGATCCATTCACCCGGATGCTGTGTCTGCCCTGAATGACTGGTGCCGTTCCTCCCGCTTCGCTGAGGGTCTTCCATGCAGCCAGCCGTTCCTCCGGGAAAATCATATTGATGCCCGCTGCCGTATCATAAAAAACGAAATCATACTGGTCCACCATATAGACGGCCAGGATCTCGCTTTTTGTGGGTTTCAGATAACTGAGGAACATCGACATGGCGGTATTTTTATCCCAATCGGTGTTCTTCTGCGTCAGGTAGAGCTGCACTTCGGTATTGTATAGCGGCAGCGTAGTATAGCGTTTCAAGTCGGCCACATAACGGTCCATCGTATCTGATGCATTTGAGGTCATTTGACCCGCGCTGCCCGTGGCACTTTCCAGAACGGAGTTGAACATGGAGCGGGAGGACATATAGCTGACATAGGTAATGGGCAGGGAGATCAGAAAGACAAAAACGACAATCAGCTTCCGCTCCATCGGCAGGTCAGCCAGGAACAACCACATTTTGCGAAAAATCCTCAGGATTGTTGACACCACGTTGTTATTCCTCTCCGTACATCCCCTTATTTGACTGCGCCGCTGGTTACACCTTCAAAAATATAACGCTGCAGGAAAAAGTACAGAATCACTGTCGGCAATAGGATCAGCAGAATCGCAGCGCAGATCAGGTTCCATTCGCCCGAGTTGACCCCCTGAAAGCGCATCAGGATGGTGGTGACCACACCAAGGCTCTGTTTGGGCATATAAAGATAAGGGATGTACATGTCATTGTAAATGCTGATCGTCTTCAGGATCACCAGCGTAGCTGTCGCCGGGGTCAGAAGCGGGAAGATGATCGAACGGTAGATTTTGAACAGGGAAGCACCCTCCACCATGGCACTCTCATCCAGATCCACCGGAATGTTGCGGATGAACTGCAGATACAGAATGATCTGGATCACGTCTGCGCCGATGTACAGGACAATTGGAGCGCCGAGCGTGTTGTAGAGGCCCATATTTTTGATGATGCCGAAGGTGGCAACCTGAGTAGTGATGCTGGGAATGATGGTAGCGACCAGATAAGCTCCGAATACAACCGGTTTCAGCTTAAAAGAGAAGCGGCCAAGTACATATGCAACCATTGTCCCAAACAGAATGTTCAGGGTCAATGTAATTATGATAATCACTAGGACGTTACCGAAGCCGCTGAGAAGACCTCCGCGCTGAAAGACGGCGACAAAGTTGTCGAAGTTCAGGAAGCTTTTGGGAAGTGCCATGGAGCTGCTTGAATTGAATTCATCCGTAGATTTGAAGGCATTGACGACTACCACATAAGGCGGGAAGAGGACGACAAAGACCCCGACCAGGAGCGAGAAGTATTTGATCCAATTAACAAAACGGAATTTGGTGTGTGCCATGTTTACTTGTCTCCTCCCCGGTTAAGAACCAATTGCTGCACCAGCAGCACGATGACAACAAAGAACAGCAGGATGATACTCATTGCCGATGCCAGGCCGTAGTTGTTAAAAGCGAATGCGGTATCGACCACGCGCTGCACATAGGTCTGGCTCGCGCCTGCAGGTCCGCCTTTGGTGAGTACGAACGGCAGGTCGAAGACTTCGAGCGCACCGGTAACGGTCAAGAAGAGATTTAGTTGAATAACAGCCTTCATATTCGGCAGGGTCACTCTCCACAGAGTCTGAAAGGAGCCGGCACCGTCAATCTTGGCCGCTTCATAAATGTCGCGCGGAATGGCTTGCAAAGAGGCGATATAGATTACCATATTGTAGCCCATGAAGCGCCAGAAGCCGGTGGACGCGAGGGAATAGTTAACGAGACCTTCAGTCCCGAGCCAGCTGGTCTGGGCCAGAGATGAAAGCCCGATGCTGTTCAGGAACAGATTCAGCGAACCATTGGTGGTATCAAAAACATAGCCGAACATAAATGCAACGGCGACCCCGTTCATAATATAAGGCAGGAAGAGCATAATCCGGAAGCCGTTACGTCCCCGCAGCTTGCTGTTCAGTACGACTGCGAAATATATGGCGACGATATTCTGGACAATACCCATGACGAAGTAAGCAAAGTTATGGGTGAATACTTTGAAGATATCGGGATTGCTGAAGACCTCACGGTAATTGTCTAGGCCAACCCACGGCTTCTCGGGGCTGTAGCCGTCCCAGTTCGTGAAGCTGTAGTAGATAAGTTTGATAGCCGGATAATACGTAAATGTAGCCAGCAGTACCAGTGGAATAAGCAGAAAGGATACGATAATAATCGTCTTCTGTTTGTTATAGGATAACGTTCCGAACATGGCTTGACCTTCTTTCCTTAAGCTGTTGACGGCAAAATGGATTATCCGAAAAAGGCGATAATCCATTTTGCGCCATATTTATGGAGTTTATCAGTTACAGCCTGAACCCAAGATCAATAGCCGAGGTCTTTTTTAGCTTTGGCCCACGCTTTGTTCCATTTGTCGAATACAGTCTGCGGATCTTTGGCAAGTACAAACTCTTGAGCCATTGCCGGCAGGTCGAGCTGTGCTTTGTTCGTTATTTCGATTACTTTTGCATTATCCACAGTGCCCTCTTGAAGCGTTACACCGGTGGACTGGAATTCTTTAAGCTGTGTCAGATTGGATTCTCTGTCTTTCAACGGAGAGATAAATCCGGCGAAGTCTTCATAACCGGAATCCTCAATCATCCATTTGACGAAGGCTTTAGCTGCATCTACATTTTTGCTGTCCTTAGCCACGCAATAGAAGAAGTCAGGACTGAGCGGAGCGGTAAGAGTCCCCGAGTTGTCATATGGCAGCGGGAAGAAGCCGACGTTGTCTGAGGTTCCACCTGCGCCGATGACTTGATTGATGACCCAGTTACCCAGGAAGTACATGGCGAATTTGCCGGATGCGATGTCTTTCTTCGATTGTTCCCAGTTGGTGGAGTTGATGTCTTTTTCCAGGTAGCCTTTTTCGTTAAGCTCTCTCAGGAGGCTGAGTGACTTGCCGTATCCATTATCCATAGTAAAAGGAGTGTCCGAGGTCAGCTTCTCATTAGGGAAGTCGGGTTTGCCTTCAATGATACGTGGAACAGCATAGACCCAGTCATTCAGCGGCCATTTGTCTTTGAAGTTGGAAGCGAGCGGAATGATACCTTTAGCTTTGAGTTTTTCACAGGCGGCCAGGAATTCATCCCAGGTCTTGGGGGTTTCTGTGATTCCGGCATCGGCGAACGCTTTTTTGTTGTATACGATACCGGAGGTGGAGTTACCCGTTGTAATTCCGTAGAGCTTACCTTCATAGGATTTGAAATCTTTAAAGGTAATTTGATCGTTCAGGCCAAGATCGTCCAAGGAAGCGAAATATTTTGGCAGATCGGAGTTAGGTATGGCAGGAACGAACATGACATCAGGCAACTCCCCGCTAGCCATTCTTACTTTGGCCTGCTGGTTGTAATCGGTATTGGAGGCTTCGAACTCAACCTTGATGTTGGGATACTTTTCATTAAAACGCTTTGCATATTCGTCATACTCTTTGCCGATCATGTCGGTTCTGTTGGTCAGGAAAGTGATTTTGCCGCTGATGTCGGTGCCGCTTGCGGCTGCCGGTTCAGTGGTTGCTGCTGCATCACCACCGGTACTCTCTGGCGCCGTAGTCGCTGCTGGCTCGTCTGTGGCTGTAGCAGCATTCTTATTGTTGTTGGAGCCGCAGCCTGTCAGGGATAAAGAGAAAATCATGATGATAACAAAACATAACGAAAATAACTTGTTTCTCATTGCGCTGTCCCCTTTTCGTTTAATTGTTAGCGTTTACATGACTTATTATAGCGGTAAACCTTGTGTTGAGAAATGGATTGAATTATTATTTATTGTCTTTATTTATTCTGTTTAAATGAATATAATTAGCCTGTTGCTAACATTAGGATAACAAAATACAATGGAAATGAACATTATTCGTGAAAGCGCTAGCTTACAATCATTTAGGGTGCATGCTTCTGAATCGAGTCTTGTACGAGGAGATTACAGGAAGTCTATGCCCACAAAACTTTTAGGAGGTTCCATGAAGCACATACAACTGAATTTGGACCATTGGCAATTTAGAGCTTGTGGAGAGGATGAATGGCTGCCGGCGGTCGTTCCGGGAACGGTGCATACTGATCTGCTCTGCAATGAACGAATTCCACACCCTTTTTATGGTAAGAACGAGCATGAACTGCAATGGATCGATAAGAAAGACTGGGAATACCGGACCGTCCTGCAGCTGGACGGGGAGTGGCAGGACCTGGATTGTACCGAGCTGATCTTCAAAGGACTGGATACCTATGCGGATGTCTATGTAAATGATGTGCATGCGCTCTCGGCGGACAACATGTTCCGGGCCTGGACCGTGGATGTGAAAGGGCTGCTGCGGACCGGGGACAATGAGATTCGCGTAAGATTCCGGTCTGTCGTGAATGAAGATCTGCCGAAGCTGCAGCAGCTGGGCTATGCGCTGCCGGCACCTAATGACCAATCCGAGCTGGGCGGACTTGGGGAACAGCAGATCAGTGTATTTGCCCGCAAAGCCCCGTATCATTACGGCTGGGATTGGGGGCCAAGATTCCTGACGAGCGGCATCTGGCGTGAGGCTGTGCTGGAAGGCAGGGATACTCTTGCTATTACAGATTTGTATATCCGGCAGAATGTGGTGAACCGGGAAGAAGCCCGGGTGACTGTGCTCGTGGAAGTGGATGCCCCCTCCGGCTGGAACGGTCAAATGCGGATCAGCAGCGGTGGTCAGGAATGGATGCAGTCCGTTACAGTACAGCCGGGCAAGCAGACATTGGAGCAGGAGGTCGTCCTGAACCAACCCCGTCTATGGTGGTGTAATGGCCTTGGTAAACCTGAGTTGACTGCTTTTCGGGCAGAGATGCTGCAGGAAATGAAGGCCGTGTCGCAAGCTGAAGTTACCACCGGGCTGCGGGAGATCAAGCTGGTACGGAAGCCGGATGACCGTGGCGCTTCCTTTTATTTTGAGCTGAACGGTGTGCGGGTCTTCGCCAAAGGTGCCAATCATATTCCGAATGACAGTTTTTCTACGGAGGTTACGGAGGAGCGTTATCGTCACGAGATTGCTTCGGCAGCAGCTTCTCATATGAACATGCTGCGTGTATGGGGCGGCGGCATTTATGAAGAGGAAACCTTTTACCGGCTGTGTGATGAGTATGGGCTGCTGGTCTGGCAGGATTTCATGTTTGCCTGCAGCATGTACCCTGGGGATGAGCTTTTCCTGGAGAATGTGCGTGAGGAAGCCGTCTATAATGTGCGCAGATTGCGCAACCATCCGTGTATCGCTTTGTGGTGCGGCAATAATGAGATGGATTCGGCGTGGTCTCACTATGAGGACAACATGGGCTGGGGCTGGAAGGAAAAATACAGTCAGGAGATCCGCGAAAAGCTGTGGGAGGATTATGAAGCGGTGTTCCACCGTATTCTGCCGGCGGCAGTGGCCTCCTGTCACCCGGAGGTGGACTACTGGGCATCTTCACCGATGCGGGATCTTACCCATGACCTGAATCAGCATGCCACGCGAATGGCCGGGGAAGGGGATGTGCACTACTGGGGGGTATGGCACGGAAGCGAGCCTTTTGAGAACTACAATATTAAGATTGGCCGCTTCATGAGTGAATACGGATTCCAATCCTTTCCGGAGCTGAAGTCTGTACTGAGCTATGCAGAGGAGAGCGATATGGCGCTGGAATCCGAAGTCATGCTGGCTCACCAGAAGAACGGGCGCGGCAATCTGCTCATTAAGGAATACATGGATATCTATCTGCCGGAGCCAAAGGATTTCAGAAGCTTCCTCTATATGAGTCAGATCCTTCAGGCGGAGGCGATGCGGATCGCAATTGAAAGTCACCGGAGAAACAAGCCGTATTGCATGGGTACGCTGTACTGGCAGATGAACGATTGCTGGCCTGTGGCTTCCTGGGCGGGCATGGATTATTACGGCCGCTGGAAAGCGCTGCAATACACAGCTCGCAATAGCTATAAGGAGCTTCTGCTCTCCATTGACAGCTCGGACGGGGACAGCCTCAAGGTCCATGCCGTATCTGACCGTCAGGAAGCGGTTGAAGGCGAACTGCAGGTCCGGCTGCATGACTTCAGTGGTGCTGTGCTGCAGGAATGGTCACAGCCCGTGACCCTGGCAGCGGACTCCGCAGACATCGTATTTACAGCCGGACTTGCCGGACTGCTTGAAGGACGTGAGCCAGGCAATCTGCTGCTGGCTGCATCTTTGCTGGTTGACGTCCAACCGCTGGATCACAAGCATCATTATTTTGCATCCGCCAAAGAAATTATACTGCCCCGGCCGCACCTCACGGTGGCGGAGGTTCCCGGCAGCAGCGGACTTAGCTTAAAGGTGACCACGGATGTACTGGCGAGAGGGATATATCTGACAGCGGAAGAGGAAGGGATTTTCTCGGATAACTTCTTTGACCTGCTTCCGGGTGAGGCTAAGACTGTCGAATTCTTCCTGCGCGGCAGCGGGGAAGCGGACTTCGTTCCGGCTGCTCCGAAGGGTCTTGAGATCCGCTCGATGGCAGATTATGTGGAACAGAGCCTTTAGTTAAAACTTAGAAGAGAGAAGGAATTAGGGCCATGGCGATATGGATACAGGAAGACAAGGGGATATTCCATCTGCAGAGCAAGGGCATGAGTTACATCATCCAGCTGGTCAATGATTATCCAGCGCATGTCTACTGGGGGAAAAAGCTGCGCCACGGCAGCAATCTGGATGGCTTGCACCCGCTGGTGACCGGTGGCTCGCTTGACCGCCTGCCGCAGGAATACCCGCAGTACGGTACAGGGGATTTCCGCGTTCCGGCTTATCAGGCCAAGCTGGAGGATGGGACCCGGATTACGGAGCTGCGCTACACCGGTTACCGGGTGCTGGCAGGCAAGCCGAAGATTGCCGGACTTCCTGCGGTGTACGTGGAATCTGAGGAGGAAGCCGATACCCTGGAGCTTATGCTGCGCGACGAGTATGCCAAGCTGAACGTTGTCCTCCGATATACCGTGTATAACGAAATGGATGTCATTGCCCGCTCTGTTGAATTAGTGAATGACGGGCAGGCTCCTCTGCAATTGCTGCGGGCACTGAGTACCTCCGTGGATTTCCCGTCCGCAGATATGGATATGATCTACCTGTCCGGTGCCTGGTCGCGGGAAGGCCGTCTCACCCGCAGACAGCTGGAGCAGGGCAGTATTTCGATTGAGAGCCGCCGGGGGATGAGCAGCCATCAGCATAACCCTTTTGCCGCGCTGGCGAAGCGTGGAACGGATGAGCGCCAGGGTGAGGTGTATGGCTTCTCTCTAGTGTACAGTGGAGGCTTCGAAGCTGTGGCGGAGGTGGATTCCTTTGGAATGACCCGGCTGGCTATGGGGGTCAACTCCTTTGACTTTTCCTGGCTACTTGCGCCGGGGGAGAGCTTCCAGACACCGGAAGCAGTAATGGTCTACTCGGCAGAGGGCCTTGGCGAAATGTCGAGAACCTATCACAGGCTGTACCGGACACGTCTCAGCAGAGGCGAGTACAGGGATAAGGAACGGCCGATCCTGGTGAACAACTGGGAAGCGACCTATTTTGACTTCAACACCGACAAGCTGGAGGCGATTGCCGCTGAAGGCGCGAAGCTCGGGATCGAGTTATTCGTGCTGGACGATGGGTGGTTCGGCAAGCGGGATGCCGATAACTCCTCACTTGGCGACTGGGTGGAGGACCTGCGCAAGCTGCCGGGTGGCCTCTCCGATCTGGCAGCCCGGGTGAACGGCCACGGGCTGAAGTTCGGCTTATGGGTAGAGCCGGAGATGATATCACCGGACAGTGATCTCTACCGCAGCCACCCCGACTGGTGTCTGCATGTCCCGGGCCGCCGCCGCAGCGAACTGCGGTGGCAGCTGGTGCTGGATTATACGAGAGAAGAGGTGCGGGATTATATTTATGAATCCCTCAGCCGCATCTTCTCCAGTGTACCGGTAGCCTATATCAAATGGGATATGAACCGCTGCCTGACTGAGATCGGCTCGGCGCAGCTGCCGCCCGAACGTCAGGGTGAAACAGCGCACCGGTATGTGTTAGGGCTGTACGACCTGCTGGAACGTCTGACTTCGGCATTTCCGCATATTTTGTTTGAGAGCTGCTGCAGCGGCGGCGGGCGCTTCGATCCAGGCATGCTCTACTATATGCCTCAGACCTGGACCAGCGATGATACGGATGCGGTGGAGCGCTTGAAGATTCAATACGGAACCAGTCTTGTCTATCCGGTAAGCTCCATGGGGGCCCATGTAAGTGCAGTACCGAATCATCAGGTGGGACGAATCACTCCATTGTCCTTCCGGGGAGATGTCGCCATGTCCGGCAACTTCGGCTATGAGCTCGATCTGACCAAGTTCACTCCGGAAGAGAAGGAACTGGTGAAGGTGCAAGTCGCTAATTATAAGGAAATCCGCAGCCTGGTCCAGCAGGGCAACCTGTACCGGCTGCAGAGTCCGTTCGAGGGCAACGAGACGGCCTGGATGTTCGTCTCGGACGATCAGCGCGAGGTGCTGGTCTGTTACTTCCGGGTGCTGGCGGAACCGCACCCGCCGCGCCGGACGCTGCTGCTCAGCGGCCTGAACCCGGAGCTGGACTATCGGCTCGCGGACAGCGGGGAAGTCTATGGCGGTGACCGCCTGATGCAGGCGGGGCTGACGCTGCCCGATATCCAGCGCGACTTTGTGAGCGGATGCTTCCGGCTGCAGGCTGAGGCATAAACGGTGTTATAGCAATAGGGGAGGCCAGGGAGACTTGGCCTTCCCTATTCGTGCATATGAGGAAATAGGCAAGGTGATGATTGGCGATAGCTGTTAGAGCGGCTTAGTAACGGCAGAAATGCCGTTGTTGAGGCCCAAGCGGCGGGTTCTGGTACGAACAATCTTTTGGACAAAAAGTTGTCATCGTTCGTGTTTGGCGTTACTTTCGTGTGAGATGTGGATTTTTTCTTGCCCGAAATACAATAAATATGTATAATAGCAATTACTATCGATGTGATTGTACGATATTCTGTTTCTGAAGGTGGTTTCATGGCAGAACTGGAAAACAACGAGCAGAAGAAGAAGATGTGCCAGATCTACAATGAGATCTCCAAGGAGTTGTTTGGTTTTGGTACGACCCTGCTCCGTGTTACTGTTGATTCAAGGGTCATTACCTTTCACGCCAAGCACCGCAGATCTCCCCGATCTACCGCATTGGAAGGCGAGGCGCCGGAGCTTAAGCAGGAAGTGGACTTTCGGATGTCGCTGCTGTTCAAGAAGAGATTCAGGGAGAGGCTTGAAGCAGACATGGGACTGACGATTGAGGTTCTGCTCAGGGATTACGACGCACCGACGGGTTGGGCTTTTACGAACATGATATTAGCCGGAGAATGACAGATTGAACATGATATTCGCGGATTTTCGTTTTTGATCTATCTTAAGCGAAGACCGTCCTTCTATAACGGGTAGCTCTTTTGCTTTGTTTACACAAAGAAAAGTGTTCTTGTTCCTACAAGAATGCTTTTCTTTTTTTTGTGAAAAATAAGGGGATTCATGATTTTATTACCAATAGGAGGTGCTGCGAACCCCGGCTCTGATGCCATGCTATTTTGAAGAGAGACTGAACCTGCACTTCTGGAACCACCGCATTACTGCTGAAATTGTACCGCAAATTAATCTGGGAGGTTATTTACGAATGAAAAAAATGATGACTGCGGGCCTTGCCCTTACACTGACTGCTGTGCTTGCTGCTTGTGGAAATAACACTGCCTCGAACAATGCTGCTACGAATGATGCTGCCACCAATAACGCGGCTACGCCGGAAGCGACACAAGCGGGTGCTCCCCAGGAGCTGGTGATTTCTACATGGGGCTTCTCAGAGGATTTCTTCAAAGAGTCGGTGTATGCACCGTTTGAGAAAGAGCATAATGTGAAAATCGTTGTGGAAATCGGCAACAACGCTGAGCGACTGAACAAAATCCGCCAGGGCAGTTCCGATGTGGACGTAGTGTATCTGTCGGATTATTATGCGCAGCAGGCAATTAATGAAGGATTATTTGAGACGATTGACCGCAGCAAGATCCCGAATGTCGAAAAAATCTATGATATTGCCAAAGCACCGCTGGGTGCAGAATACGGTCCTGCGTACACAGTAGGCCGACTGGGCATTGCGTACAACCCTGCCCTGGTAAAGGGTGAAGTGAAATCCTGGAGCGACCTGTGGACCCAGTTCGACAAGAACCTTGCGCTTCCGGCTATTACGGCTACAGCCGGTCCGATGATTGTAGATGCAGCATCTCTAGTCGCAGGGGGTACGGAGTTCAATGAGGATCAGGCCTTCACGAAGCTGAAGGAGCTGGACAGCAATGTAGTTAAGTATTACAGCCAGACTTCGGAGTATGTGAATATGTTCGGCCAGGAGGAAATTGCCGGTGGTCCGATCATGGAGATGTACTTCAAGGATCTCCAGGCTGCTGTGCCGGATGCCAAGTTCGTTGCACCGTCTGAAGGTGCGTATGCTGTAATGAACACGGTCAACGTGGTCAAAGGAAGCAACAATAAGGAGCTTGCCGAAGCGTTCATCAACTGGCAGCTCAGTAAGGAAGTACAGGAGAAATCCGCCAAAGCCAAGGTTGATTCCCCTGTGAATACTGAAGTGGTGCTGACAGATGAAGAAGCAGTGGGCGTAACCTACGGTGCGGATGTGATCAGCAAGCTGCGCAAGCTGGATATGTCCTTCGTGAACGATCACATTACAGAGTGGACGGACCGCTTCAACCGTGAGATTGGCGGCTAAGGATGACTGGACTTCAAAAAGTCATTCTGGACGTAGATACGGGTGTAGATGATGCCTTGGCGATCATGCTGGCGGTGACAAGCGGGAAGTTTGATATTCTCGGGATCACCACGGTCAGCGGCAACGTCTCACTGGATCAGGCAACCCTGAATACCTGCAAAATTCTTGAACTGCTCGGCGTATCCGGGCAGATTCCGGTCTACCGCGGAGCTGATAAGCCGCTGGTCCGTGATGTGGTGTTCGAGCACCGTGTACACGGATCGGACGGTATCGGGGGGGCACTGGGTGAATGGACAGTAACGAAGCAGGCGGAGGCCGAAGCGGCAGAGGACTTCATAATCCGCCAGGTGCTGGCACAGCCCGGGGAGGTCACACTGATTATGACAGCGCCGCTGACCAATCTGGCCCATGCGCTGCAGAAATGTCCAGAGCTTGTGCATTATACTGCCGAGGTGATTGTGATGGGCGGTGTGGTGCAGGGCTGTGGGAATATCACGCCAACGGCGGAGTACAACATGTACGTTGATCCCGAAGCCGCAAAACAGGTGCTCGCCGCAGGGTTCCCCCGGCTGACACTGGTGGGGCTGGATGTTACCCGCCAGGCGCTGCTAAGTGCGGAGGATATTCACAAGCTGCGCATTCCTGCGATCCGCGATTATGTGGAGACAAGCACTGCCGGCTACCGGAAGCGTTACTATGAGCGCAACGGTGTCCAGGCTTGTGCCCTGCATGATCCCCTGGCGGTTGGCGTGGCGCTGAACCGTGAATGGGTCACCGTGCACGATTACTACGTGGACGTGGAGACCCGCAGTGAACTATGCGACGGGCAGACGGTCTGCGATTTCCAGAGCCGGCTGAACCGGCCGCCGAACGTCAGTGTCTGCCTGGAGGTGGACGCACCCGCTTTTCTGGAATACTTCATTAAGAGTCTGAATCAAGAGCCGAAGAAGGACGGGAGTCGTTAGAATGAACAAAAAAGCGATGGTTCTCCTGCTGCCGGGACTTCTGTTCCTGGCAGCCTTCATGCTGATACCTATAACGCTTACTATTGCCTCAACTTTCGTGCAGGACGGAAAGCTGACACTGGAAGGATATTTGCATTTTTTTCGTGACGGGTATTTTAACCGCATCCTGCTGACTACGCTCCGGGTAAGTGCCGTAACCACGCTGGTCTGCATGGTGCTTGGATACCCGGCGGCTTATTATATCTCGCGGACGAGTGCGCGCAAGAAGAGTATTCTGCTGGCGCTGTCGATTTTTCCGCTGCTGACCAGTCCCGTTGTCCGCTCCTTCAGCTGGATGATTATTCTTGGTAAAAAAGGGCTGATTAACTCTTTTCTGGTGAATATCGGGCTGTTCGATAAGCCGCTGGACATTCTCTATACACCGGCAGCCATGATGATCGGGCTTGTGCATCTGTTCCTGCCGCTGATTATCATCACGCTGCTCGGGGTGATGGAGAATCTGGATCATGAGCTGGTCCGGGCGGCACGCAGTCTGGGGGCCTCCCCGTTCTCGGCGTTCCGCAAAATCACCTTTCCGCTGACCCTGCCGGGTCTGATTATAGGCGGTATTCTTGTTTTTGTCGGCAGTCTGACGGCTTATACTACGCCTGCGCTGCTGGGCGGCAAGGAACGGGTGGTCTCGACCTTTTTGTATCAGAACGCCATGACGCTGAACGATTGGCAGGCAGCTTCGGTGATCGCTGTGATCATGATCGTTATTACATTTGTGGTTGTGGGGCTGATGAACACCTGGGCCAATCGATTAAATCCGAAGGGGTGAGAAGATGAAGGAAGGAAACCGCGCGCTGTCCTTGTACACGCTGCTGGTCTTTATTTTTTTGCTGGGTCCGCTCGTCATTATATCCATTACTTCCTTTGAGCCGGGCACGGTCCTGAAATTCCCCCCGGAGGGCTTGTCGTTGCGGTGGTACCGCAATATTTTCGAGGTCAGCGCGTTCATGGAGACTTTTAAAACCTCAATAATGATCTCGCTGCTCGGCAATCTGCTGGCACTGCTCCTGGGGGTTCCCGCTGCTTATGCGCTTAGCCGCTACCGGTTCCGCGGGCGGGATACACTGAATGCAATATTTCTCTCGCCGGTACTGATTCCCGGGATCGTGCTGGGCTTCACACTGCTGCGCTACCTGATTGTGGTGTACCATTTGCCGATTGTGGCAGGACTCCTGATAGGGCATACCGTGATCATGCTGCCTTTTATTATCCGGGTGATTGCTTCAAGTCTGGAGAATTTCGATTTTGCCGTGGAAGAGGCGGCGCAGAGCCTGGGGGCTACAAGATTGTTCACCTTCTTCAAAGTGGTTCTGCCCAACATCCGCTCAGGCATTCTCGCGGCGGTGCTGATTGCTTTTCTGGAATCCTTTAATAATGTGGACATTTCTGTGTTCATGACGGGTCCGGGGATCAGTACCTTGCCCATCCAGATGCTGACTTATGTACAGAATTATTTCGATCCTACGATTGCTGCGATTTCGGTCATTCTGATGGTGCTGACGGCAGCCCTGATGTTCATCATCGAACGGCTGATGGGATTCGCCTATTTCACCAAACGGTAGTGTATTTCACCAAACGATACGGAGGCATAACGCAATGGCGCTCTTAAGTCTGGAACATATATCGGTTGCTTATGACAACCGTCTGATCCTGGAAGATTTCAATCTGTCGCTGGCCAAGGGGCAGCTTCTGTCCCTGCTCGGACCGAGCGGGTGCGGCAAAACAACCACGCTGCGGCTGATCGCCGGATTCCTAGGCGCGGAAGCAGGCAATTTCATGTTCTCCGGAAAGGATTACACCAAGGTTCCGGTAGAAAAACGGAATTTCGGCTTTGTGTTTCAGAACTACGCGCTGTTCCCGCATCTGTCGGTATATGACAATGTGGCGTTCGGCCTTAGACTGCGCAAGCTGAAAGAGGCGGAGGTCAAGAAGCGGGTTACGAGGATGCTGGAGATTGTCAGTCTGGGCGGCTTTGAGAAAAGACTCCCGGCTGCATTGTCCGGCGGACAACGCCAGCGGGTGGCAATTGCCCGGGCGCTGGTGATCGAGCCGGATCTGCTGCTGTTCGATGAACCGCTCAGTAATCTTGACGCGAACCTGAGGGTTAACATGCGGGTGGAAATCCGCCGCATACAGCAGGAACTGGGTATTACGACAGTCTACGTCTCTCATGACCAGGAAGAATGCTTCTCGATCTCCGATCAGGTCGCTGTCATGAACAACGGCAAGATCGAGCAGTTGGACCAGCCGCAGGCGATCTTCAAGTATCCGGCTAGCGAGTTTGTGGCGCGGTTCATCGGGTTCGGGAACTTTATCTCTTTTGACGGAAGGAATGACGAGGGGACGGATATTGAGCTGCGCCGAGGCGCTATGAGTTTTCTTGCGGTCAAACGCCCGAATGGGGAAGGCAATACCGGACTACTGGGAGCCATCCGTCCCGATGATCTGCAGCTCCTCAGAAGCACGTCGGATTCCGCTACCACAGGCAACACCCTGCCCGGCACTGTGCAGGTCAGCACGTATCTGGGCCGCAGCTATCAGTATCAGGTAGAGACGGAGCTCGGCGTATTCACCGTCAATCAGGAGATGGAGCATCCTTTTGCGCAAGGGGAGCAGGTCACGGTTTATTTTCCAAAAGAGAAGCTGGTGCTGGTGCAGTAGCGCTTATAAGGAGCATACATGATGATTACAGATCAACTTATATTGAACGCTAAGGTGTATAACAGTTACTATAAACGGTTCGACCCGGCGAATGTCGCTGTGAAGGACGGGCGGTTCCTCTATATCGGGCCGCTTGGAGCGGAGACCTTTGAGGCGAAGGAAATCATTCAGGCAGACGGGCAATATATGGTCCCTGGCCTGATTGATATCCATCTGCATATCGAGAGCACGATGATTACTCCGGAGACTTTCTCTTACGGCATCCTGCGGCATGGGGTAACGACGATTGTCCCTGAGCCTCATGAAATGGCTAATGTATTCGGGGTAGAGGGTGTGCATGAGATGATCCGGGCGAGCAGGGAATGCGCAGTGGATATGTTCTATTCGATACCGAGTTCGGTTCCGGCTACTACGCTGGAGACAACCGGAGGCTCGATTGAAATCAAGGATATCGACGAACTGATGGAGACGGAGCAGATGATCTGTCTGGGGGAAGTGATGAATTATGTAGATGTCATCCGTGATCCCGGGGGCAAAAGCAACCGTATTCTCCAGCATGTCCGCAGCCGTTATCCCGGTCTTGTGATTGAGGGCCACACGCCGAAGCTGCTCGACCTTGACCTGCACCGCCTGATCTATGCCGGGATTGATTCGGATCACACCCATCAGAGCATTGAAGGCCTTAAAGCACGGATTGCAGCGGGTATGTTCATCGAGATTCAGGAGAAATCGATGACCGCGGATGTGGTGGATTACCTGATAAAACATGCTGTCAGCGAGCATTTCTGCTTCGTGACCGATGATGTGATGACGGATTCGCTGATGCAGACCGGACATCTTGACCATCTGGTGCGCAAGGCTGTCGCCATGGGGATGGCCCCGGAGGACGCGGTCTATGCGGCTACGTTCACCCCGGCCCGCCGGATGAAAATGGTTGACCGCGGCGTGATTGCGCCGAACAAAACCGCTGATTATCTGCTGCTCTCGGATCTGGACAGCTTTGTTATCGAAGCCGTCTACAAACGCGGTGCTCAGGTCTTTGACCGCAAGCTTCAGCTTCCGCAGGCAGAGACAAGTCCGCGGTTCCCGGCACATTTCTATACAAGTGTACAGCTGCCTCCGCTGACTGCCGCTGACTTTGCAGTGCATTCAGAGCTGCCGGATGGCCGTTACGGCTCCAGGGTGATGATGGTCAACAGCATCTCCACCTTTACCGAGGAAAAGCATGGGAAGGCCACAGTTAAAGACGGAATGCTTGAGTGGCAACAGAGCGGGTTCGGCCTGATCGCGACCTTTGAGCGCTACGGCAAGAACGGCAACCGCGCCTATGGCCTGATCGGCGGCGATACGATTAAGCGCGGCGCCATTGCTACCACTTATTCGCATGACAATCACAATCTGCTGGTCGTGGGCCACAACCCTGAGGATATGGCTATGGCAGCTAATACAGTGATTGCCGAACAAGGGGGCTTCTGTGTCGTATTGGATGGCAAGATTATCGCTTCGCTGGCTCTGCCCGTTGGCGGCATCCTGACCGAAGCACCGCTCGAAGAGACAGCAGAGCGCGTGCTTGGACTGCGGACCGCGATGGAATCGCTGGGTTACAATCATTACAATCCGATTATGTCCATCAGCACACATTCCCTTCCGGTCAGCCCGGCGCTTAAGATCACGGATCATGGTCTGATCGATGTAGGCAAGGGCTGTGTCGTGCCGCTGTTGTTCCCGCTTGGGGAAGAGTAGGCTGCGTTTGGAGCGAGAATGGGCCATAAATTTTGCAGAGCAGGGTATCCCGGTAGGGGGTACCTTTTTTTCTGCTTCTGGTGGGGGGCTTCACGCTAGTAATGGATTTATGAGCTTCTGTACGACGCCGATCCCATGGCAACACTGCCCTCCCTCCCCAATCTGCTTACTTTGTCTCAAGTAACCTTCGGTTTCGGCCAAAGGTTTTTTGTGCTAGCCATTTTGTATATAATGGAAGCATTGCTTGATTTCGGAGGAGGCAGAGCTGATGACGGAGGTGGACCGGATGAACGAGGTGGACCATGTGGAAAAGCTGAGAGAGCAGAAACATCAGGGGAAGAGGAAGAAGCCAAACCTGACGCAAATATTTGTTTTTATTTTCCTGTTAGGATTAAGTGTGTTTGTCGTGGGGACGATCGTGCAGTCCTTCACCTCTTTCGAGAAACGTGTGTCCGGACGGATCCATCTGCAGGATATAACCTCTATTGAAGTCATCCAGTCCCTGCCGGTAACGACAGATGAGGTGACAGTCACTGTAACTGATCAAGCGGAGATTGCTAGCATTATGAATGCTTTTGCCGGGGTGAAATTGATGAGCTCTTACGCTTCCCACGATTTCACCAGAAGCTACTGGATTAACATCTTTGTAGACGGTTATCCAAGATTCGTGATTAGACTGGATGATCAAAAGTATATCTCCATCCACGACTCGTCCAGAAACGATAAGTACAGCAGCGGATCTTTTAAAATCATCAATGACTATGACATGCAGTCTATCGACCGCCTGTTCGACGGAGTTGGCAGATTCCATTGACTTGCGGATGACCCGCACCTATGATGATAAATAATATAAATGTTCATACGAACAGAGGAGCGAGACAGTATGGCTATGGAGATTGAACGCAAATTCCTGCTGCCGGAGTACCCGGAGCGGTTAATTCAGGAAGGTCATGTGCAGGTACTCACCCGGCACAGCATCGACCAGACGTACCTCGCGATTGAGGACGGGCAGGAGCTGAGGGTGCGCAAGATCACCGACCTGGATTCGGGCGAAATCACGTATACCCACACCTTCAAGGACGGCAAGGGGATCAGTCGCCAAGAGATTGAATATAACATTTCGGAAGGTTTGTATACTCAGATGATCGAAGCGGTACAAGCTGTGCCTCTGGTCAAGACGCGCATTACCGGTATTTGGAATGGCACGACTGTGGAGATTGACTTGTACACTCAGCTTGAGCTTACCGTGCTGGAGGTTGAATTCGATTCACTGGAGGAAGCGGAGAGCTTCACAGCCCCTGAATGGTTCGGCAAGGATGTAAGCGTGGAGAAGAAGTATAGTAATAAGACTGTCTGGAAAGAGCTGCAGAACCGCTAAGCGCCAGGCGACGGACCCTGAGGATTTTATCACAAAAGTTGACACAGAAGTAACGGACTTTAACGCGTAAACGTGTTAATATAGAGTGAGTTTACAGCTGGTTCAGTACGGCTTCATTATCAGCATATAGAATGTGAACTTATAGACCAGCCTGTATGAAGGATAACTAAAGAGGGGTTCAGGAGGATGAGAGAGGTATGGAGTATATAAGCACAAGAGGCAATGTGAAAGCTAAGGGCTTTATTGATACGGTCCTGATGGGGCTGGCGGATGACGGCGGGCTGATGGTGCCTTTTCAGATTCCGGTGATTTCCCCCGAGAAGCTGGCAGAGTGGAGAAGTCTTAGCTTCCAGGAGCTGTTCCTTGAAATTTTTTCTTACTATACCAATGATGAAATTCCCTATAATGATCTGAAAGAAATGGTCTACACCAGCTACGGCAACTTCCGCGCGCCGGAGGTGACGCCGCTGCACCAGGTGAATGATTCCTTGTATGTGCTGGAGCTGTTCCATGGTCCTACCTTTGCCTTTAAAGATGTGGCCCTCCAGTTCATGGGCGAGCTGTATTCCTATATTGCCAAGGTGCGTGGCGAGATCATCCATATTCTCGGTGCAACCTCAGGGGATACGGGAGCGGCGGCGATTCAAGGGGTGCGCGGCAAAGAAGGTATCAAGATCTGTATTCTTCATCCGCACGGCAAGGTCAGCAAGGTACAGGAGCTGCAAATGACGACAGTCGACGACAGCAATGTGCTGAATCTATCGGTTGAAGGCAACTTCGATGACTGCCAGAAGGTGATTAAGGAGCTGTTCGCCGATCTGGATTTCAAGGGCCGGTATCACCTGCGGGCGATCAATTCGATCAACTTTGTGCGCATTCTGGCGCAGACCGTTTATTACTTCTATGCCTATCTGCAGATTGAGGGCAGCGACGAGAAGAAGATCAACATCAGTGTGCCTTCGGGTAACTTCGGTAATATTTTCTCAGGCTATCTTGCCAAAAAAATGGGGTTGCCGATTAACAAGCTCATCATCGCCACCAACGAGAATAACATTCTCGAACGTTTCGTGCTGACCGGCGAATACAAACCAGGCAGCTTCACGGGAACCTACAGCCCGTCCATGGACATCCAGGTAGCGAGCAATTTCGAGCGTTATCTGTATTATCTTCTGGATGAGGACGCGGTAAAGCTGTCCGCATATATGGCGGAGCTGCAGACATCAGGCAAAATCACTGTCGAAGGCGAGGCTTTTGCCCAGGTGCAGCAGGATTTCTCCGCGCTGGGGGTCAAGAATCAGCAGTGCCTGGATACCATCGGCAAATATGAGCAGGAATACGGCTATCTGCTGGACCCGCATACAGCCTGCGGTATTGCAGCCTATGAAGCGTTCAGTGATCCTCAAGACACGAATATTACCTTCGCTACGGCACATCCGGCCAAGTTCGATGAGGCGATCGCCCTAACCGGCATCAAGCAGGAATTCCCTGCTCCCATCTCGGCCCTGTTCTCCATGCCGCAGTTCATGACTGTGGTGGAGCATGACAAGGCGGAGATTGTGCGTCAGCTGGTGAAATTCTACGAATAGAATGGAACGAGCAGCGTTGCCGGACATCCTCCAGCAGGCCGCTTGAATGTAACTTAATGCATATAGCCCTGTTCCCGCAAAGGACAGGGTTTTGTTATGTAAACGGCAGGTGCTTTTTTTCACAACTATTGGTTTGCGGAATTTGTCGGAAATTACCCTTGAAAAGTAGACATTGCTATCCCGGAATGAGAAAATAGCAGGAAGAGACTCCATATGCCAAGCCGAAGCGGCTTTTATATTAATCAAAGGACGGGATCATTCATGACTATTCGATTCGGAGTCGTAGGGACCAACTGGATTACAGACCGCTTCATTCAAGCGGGTCTAGAGAACGAGGAATTTATTCTCACTGCTGTATACTCCCGTACGGAGGAGAAGGGACGCGATTTTGCTGCTAAATATGCAGGGGCCTCCATTTATACTAATCTTGAGGAAATGGTGACCAGCGGGGAAGTGGATGCGGTGTACATTGCCAGTCCCAATTCGATGCACGCCGAGCAGTCACTCATCTGTTTGAACCACGGGATGCATGTGATCTGTGAAAAACCTGCGGCCTCCAACAGCGCGGAGCTGCGTGCAGTTCTTGAAGCGGCCCGCCGCAACGATGTGCTGTTCCTGGAAGCCATGAAGTCTACCTTTATGCCCAATTTTGGCGTGATCAGAGACAACCTGTACAAGCTGGGCCAAGTGCGCCGTTATTTCGCCAGCTATTGTCAATACTCCTCGAGATATGATGCTTACCGCCAGGGAACGGTGCTGAATGCCTTTAATCCGGTCTATTCCAACGGTTCGTTAATGGATCTTGGCATCTATTGTCTGTATCCGATGGTAGCGCTGTTCGGCAAACCGGAAGCTGTTCAGGCTGTTGGGTTGATGCTCCCTTCGGGAGTAGATGGTGAAGGCAGCATCATCATGCGTTATCCCGATATGGATGCCGTGGTCATGCATTCCAAGATTGCCGATTCGTATCTGCCTGCCGAGATTCAAGGCGAGAACGGCACGATGGTTATCGACAAGATCAACCAGCCGTACCAGGTCAAAATCCACTACCGCGACGGAACGGTCGAAGAGCTGACCCTCCCGCAGGTATTTGAGCCGATGTATTACGAGGTTGAGGAATTTATTAGTCTGATCAAGAGCGGGCAGCGCGAGAGCAGCGTGAACAGCCACGCTAATTCACTGGCGGTCTCCGAGGTGATGGAGGAAGCCAGAGCACAGATCGGCCTCCGCTATGCCTCGGACCTGTAGCCCTTAGCACGGATGAACATTGAAATGGGGAGCGGAACTTGAAAACTTTTAAAAAGGTCTACATCGAGATTACAAGCGTCTGCAACCTGGCCTGCAGCTTCTGCCCGCCTACCGAACGGCAGAAAAACTTCATGAAGCTGGATACCTTTAATACGATTCTTGACGAGATTAAGCCGCACAGCAATCATATTTATCTGCATGTCAAAGGCGAGCCGCTGCTGCATCCCAAAATCGGCGAGTTGCTCGACGCTGCCCATGCCAAAGGGTTCAAGGTCAACATTACAACGAACGGAACGCTGATCCACAAAGCAGGGCCCAAAATTCTCGGCAAGCCGGCGCTGCGGCAGATGAACTTCTCCCTGCACAGCTTTGACGGTCATGCGGGCTCGGAGAACCGTGAGGGGTATGTGTCGGAGATTATTTCTTTTGTGCGTGAGGCGTCTGCCCAGGGCGTCATTATCTCCTTCCGGCTGTGGAATCTGACCGAGGACAACCGGACGAATCTGGAGAAAAGCCGCAACCGCGAAACGCTGGCGCTGCTCGAAGAAGCCTTCAATCTGGACTTCAAGATTGAAGAAAAGGTTGTGCCGGGCAGCGGGGTGAAGATTGCACCCCGGGTGTATTTGAACCAGGATCACGAGTTCAAATGGCCGGCCTTACACGAGCCGGAGGATGACGGCAAGGGCTTCTGCCATGCGCTGCGCAGCCAGGCGGCGGTGCTGGTCGACGGCACGGTGGTGCCGTGCTGTCTGGATGGCGAGGGTGTAATTAACCTCGGCAATATCCATGAGAAGCCGTTCTCGGAGATTGTCGAGGGCGAGCGCGCAAACAATCTGTTCTATGGCTTCTCCCGCCGCGAAGCGGTGGAAGAGCTGTGCCGCAAATGCGGGTACAGACAGCGGTTTGGGAGTTAGTAAGGGAAGGTAAGCTTGAGCTGGAAAAGAGGGAACGGATGCCTACTGTACTGGTAGCGGACGACGATGCGAATATTCGCGAGCTTGTCTGTTTATTTCTGCGCAACGACGGATTCACAACTGCCGAAGCTGCGGACGGCAAGGAAGCACTGGCTGTCTACGCCTCCACGAATGTCGATCTTGTCGTGCTCGATATTATGATGCCGGTTATGGACGGCTGGACATTATGCAAGGAGCTCAGAAGAGCCAATCCCGATCTTCCGTTACTTATGCTGACGGCAAGAGGCGAAACCTGGGAGAAAGTGAAAGGGTTCGAGCTGGGGACGGACGATTATATGACGAAACCATTCGATCCGCTGGAGCTAACCGCCCGTGTCCGGGCATTGCTCAAACGATACCGTATGGGCTCCACGCAGACGATCCAGTTCGGCAACGTCACCCTTGACCGGCAGACTTATAAGGTGATGAGAGGGACGGAGCCGCTCACATTGCCGCTTAAGGAATTTGAATTGCTGTATAAGCTTGCTGGAACACCAGGACAGGTCTATACCCGTGAGCAGCTGATCGACCAAATCTGGGGGATTGATTACGCTGGAGATGACCGGACGATAGACGTGCACATTAAACGCCTGCGCGAACGGTTCGCGGCGACACCTGATTTTCGGATTGAGACGGTCCGCGGGCTGGGGTACCGGCTTGAGGTTTACGAATGATCAGATCCTTATATACACGTGTCGTTCTGACATTTCTAGTCTCCGTAATCGGAGGCACGATCATTGCTTTTTTTGTGGCAACCTGGATATTTAAAGATCAATTGAACGACAACCTGCAAGTCACGTTACTTGATTTTGGACAGGACATTGCCCGGATGTACGAGACCTTACCTGTGAGTGAAGCAGACGCGTACGTAAGCGGTATGAAACAGCTTAATTCCTATTATGTTCGAATCTATGATGGGAAGGGGCAACTCCAGTCTTTGGGAGTGCTTCAGGAGCATAATCCGATCACTGTGACTGGGGAACAAATACAGGAAGTGCTTGAGGGTAAAGTTTTTCAGGGCAAGACGAATGGCATTAATCCTATCCTCTTAGGACTGCCGTTACACACAGAAACGGGAACAAAAGCGATGTTTGTAGAGCAGCGTGCCTCCTCTTCCTCTTCTTTTATTATCAAATGGATCATAAACTTTTTGACCTATTCGTTGATTGCGGGAAGCTTGTTGATTCTGGTGGCCGCGATGTTCCTGATCAGTCCGATCAAAACACTGACTAAAGCGACCCGCCGCATAGCTGCTGGAGATTTCAGCGTCAAGCTGAATATTAAGCAAAAGGGTGAACTCGGTACCTTGGCACGCAGCTTCGAAGAAATGATGGATGATCTGCAGCGGCTTGAGCAGATGCGCAGGGATTTCGTATCGAACGTATCGCACGAAGTTCAATCGCCGCTCACCTCGATATCCGGTTATGCCCTGGCGCTCAAGCAACCAGGTATTGCAGAAAACGAGCGGAGCCGTTATCTCGATATCATCATCGCTGAAGCAGACCGGATGTCCAAGATGAGCGACAGCCTGTTAAAACTGAGTCTGCTTGAATCACAATCACAGCAGCTGCAATTCACCACGTTCAGCCTTGATGAACAGATCAGACGGGTCATCGTCGCAATCCAGCCGCAATGGATGGCCCGCAACATCCGTTTCGAGCTTGATTTGAAGGCCGTCCGGCTCATGGCTGATTATGATCAATTAAACCAGGTATGGACGAACCTGATCGGCAATAGCATCAAATTTTCTATGGACGGCGGCGTTATTCATGTCAGCATCAGGCAAGATGGTAACAATGTGACCATCCGGATATCCGACAACGGTATTGGTATTTCTCCCGAGGACCAGAAGCGTATATTCGAGCGGTTCTTTAAGGCCGACCGCTCCCACAGCCGTAAATATAGCGGCAGCGGGTTGGGACTTGCCATCGTGAAACAAATTGTATTGCTGCATCAAGGCGATATCCGGGTGGAGAGTGAGCCCGGCCGGGGAACCACCCTTATGGTCACCTTGCCAATCCTAATGAAGGCTGATTAGCAGGTGCATTGTCCAGGTTACGGCATGATCTTCAAGCCCTGTGCTTGTGACGCCGTAGCTTTTTTTTGTCTGTTCATACTCCGTTCATATTGTCGTCACGGGGAGTACATCTTCGTTGCATAGACTTGCCTTAACGGATCGTTAAGACAACCGGAATCACTGATGAGAACAGGAGAAGATACGAGTGAAACCAGGAGAGGCAAGGGGAACGGAGACGGGCACGGGAATGAGAAAAATACTTAGAATTGTACTGAAATCTTTAGCAGGATTAGTTATAGCAATAGCCCTTTTTTTAGCCATTGTATATGTAGTTAATCTGATCAGCAATAAATCGGAGCAAGGTAAAATCCAGCCCTATGGCCAGTTAGTCCCTGTGGACGGGAAGAACATGAATGTTCTGATTCAAGGAAAAGGTGAAGAAACCGTCGTAGTGCTGCCCGGTTATGGGACAGGAGCGCCGGCACTTGATTTCAAGCCGCTGGTAGAAGAACTGTCACCCTTTTACAAGGTTGTTGTGATTGAGCCGTTTGGTTATGGATTAAGTGATAGAACCGGTAAAGAACGAAGCACAGCGAATATTGTAAGTGAGATTCATGCGGCTTTACAGCAGCTTCAGATTGACCATTATACCCTAATGGGGCATTCCATTGCAGGCATTTACGGACTGGATTATGTGAACAAATATGCCGATGAAGTGAATGCATTTGTCGGGATCGACAGCAGTGTTCCCACGCAAGGCGGTATGGATGATGAATTACCGGTGAAAACGTTGGAGCTTCTCGACAAATCGGGTCTCATGAGATTGCTGAAGAAAATAAGCGGTGATCCCTATGCCGGACTTCCATTCGATACTGAAATCAAAGAACAAATGAGAATGATATCGAATAAAAACTCCAGTAATGCCACAGTGATGAATGAAATGGAACACATTTCTTCTAATTTTGAAGCCGCTAAAGCGTTGACATTCCCGAAGAACCTTCCCCTCCTTCTATTTGTACAAGCGAATAATACAGACGTTGAAGGATGGCTGCCGCTGCATGAAGGGCAAGTCAAAGATTCTGTACATGGAAAAGTGATCACACTTGAAGGAGGCCATTACCTGCATCATACCAGATCCAAAGAAATCGCCCGGGACTTCAGAGCGTTTATGGAGGAGTCCCAATAAGAGATTGCTCTATTCCCCAATCATAGAAACAGCGGCAGCCATGGACGAGAATCAAAGTCCTGGGTTGCCGCTGTTTATTTTCTTGCTAAATGCAAGTCGATCCTCCCTCCTTAAGTCCCCACCCGTTCCGTATAGACATTCTCGAAAAATGCCTTTTTGAAGTCATCCTCCCGTATGAAAAAGTATAATAACCCGGACAAGTCCCAACTCATCCCGATCTCATCACTAGAATCCGCCTGAAACAATAGGAGTTGATCGCTGGGGTGGCCTCCGTATTGCAAAGGCGTCATGTGGCCCAAGAAGCGAAACCCGATTTCCCGATGATAGGTTTCCATGAAGTCTGTCCAGAATCCCAGCGAGTATTTATCTAAATCCCCTTTGTTTCGGATCAGCTTGTTCTCTGCCACATAATCGCTGTCGGGGATAGTTAATTCAAGCTTTTTCTCGAGTAGGGCAGATTTGAATATTTCGGGGTTCAGTAGCCCCTTTGGCGGTTCCATTCTTATCAATTCTGAAGTGTCGGTGGTATAATAAACCGAATTGTTATTCATTTTGTCGTCATCATATCGCGGGTCGTCGTACCACAGGTCAGGGTCATACACATAAAAGAAGTACAGAATGCCGCTTGCGGGGTACTCCGGATCTATCTCATCCATTGGGAATTCTTCCAGGTTAATTTGAGCGACAAAGGACATGGGATGATGCTTCCAGGAGGGCCACTGAAAGGTGGAGGGGACATCAGGAAGCCCGCCGATTTTGCTGGTTCCAAGCTGAATGGTGTCATCGTCCACCATCGTGGGTGCCATATAGAATCCGGGCCTAATGTGCTTTTCTAAGGTGCCCCAATAGTTGGCCAGACCTGCTTCTTCCAGCATCGAACGGATGTCACCCATGGAGGATTCTGCCATCTGACCGGCCAGAGGGGGTTTCACTTGGTTCGAGCCTTCGTGGTGCTCTGCTGAACCCGTTGTTAACGAGATGAGAAATATGAGGCATGCACTTATCATTTTGAATATATTCACGATTCATATCCTGCCTTTCAAAATGCTTATTCTACAAGTGCTCTTGTCCCCATGTTATATGACTTATCCTCCAGTGACTACCGATATATTCATTCAGAACAGATGTGCCAAAAACCTTATGTCTCCGTGCGGCAAGTCTGTTGTTTGATGGTGTTACGGTTCGTTTAATTCGTACTAATGAGAGGTTCGGCACTTATACATACTTTAGGAGGAATTCGCATGCTGAAATCCCTGCAAGCCATTGAAGAATACCGAGAAATTGGACAGCTGTCCGGCGGGGGCTTTTCCTGGCTGGAATATATTGTTCAAGCAGAAGAAACCATTGTCAACCTGGAACGTGTGGACTCGCTGCATGAGCTGGAATACATTAATCCGGTGCTGGATTACGTAGAACGAAGCCTGCGTCTGCTGGACAGTCTGCCGCTGTCCTACTGGATCAAGGAGCTGGCGGAAGAGACGCTGGTCTGGTCGGAGACGGCGAAGGGTGGCACCCTCCGGCAGCGCAGGCTCTGGCAGGCGGAAGGCATTAATATTTTTGTGCATAATATCGGTTCGGCCCAGCTGTACTTGAGGCATGCGGGGGAGTATGGTCTGCATTCTATTCGTGGGATGGAGGCCGGCGGTACCGAAGCCGCGAAGCAAGAGATTGTGCATCGTCTGATTGAAACGCATGGCCTGATCGGGCAGCAGATTCGCGGTGAAGTGCCGCCCTCTGTCAACCGCCCGCTAGCTTCGATGGTAGAGGAAGGACTGCTGACCGCCGATGAGCTGGAGCGCCTGCTGTTTGCACTGAATCACTGCATTATATCTGCAGTATCCCCTGAGCTGTGGCAGGAGGTGCGGACCCAGGTTATGGAGCTGATCGCCGTGATCTCGTCGGGGGATCTGCAGCATGCCGAAGTACCGATGAAGGAGCGCTTGCAGAGAATGCGTGCGGGGGCGATTGCGGCAGGTGAGGATTATGATACTGAATGGAGCAGCCTGTTGCACGAGGGATTCAATCCCGATGTTCTGGAGCCGATGCAGCCGATCACATTCTGGTATGTGGAATCAGCGCTGCAGACCTTTTCGCTGGAGCAGTTTCTTAAGGTTATGACACTCACCGCCTGCGGCAGTAAGCTGTCCGGCCTGAACCATATCAGCTACGAGGCGGTAATGAACAGCATTTATTATGATTACAAGGGTGCCAAGAAGATCAATGTATACAAGAAGCGGATTATTGAAAAGTATTTGTCCGGACTGTCCTGGGAGGATATTCTGGACGGTTCTACCCCTGCGGGCAATCCGCATCTGATTCACCGGCTGCGGCGGGAGGAACACCTGCCGGACACACTGTTCTTCCATTTCGAATTCTCTCCGGCAGCGGAGAAGCTGATTGAGTTCTGTATGGAAGCAGAGAAGTCGGCACTATATGAACGGGCCGTGCTGCTGCTATTCGATCTGTTTGAGCTGCGCCGGGATGCCTTTGACCGGTTCCACAATGAGGATACGTACTTAAGCCAAATGAATGAGACAGCAGACTATAAAGCGGTCATTCTGGAGTATGTCACCGGACAGAAGGTGCTGGACATAGGCCCTGGCGGCGGCGTGCTGCTGGATCTGATCGAAGAGCGGATGCCGGGAGTGATTCCTGTGGGCATTGATATCTCCAGCAATGTGGTGGAGGCGCTACGCCAGAAGAAGCAGCGGGAGGGGCGGCGCTGGGAAGTGCTGCAGGGCGATGCGCTGAACCTGAAGGAGTATGTGGAGCCAGGAACGGTGGATACCGTGATATTCTCCTCCATTCTGCATGAGCTGTATTCCTATGTGCCGCTGAACGGGGTGAAGTTCAACCATGAGACCGTAGCTGCGGCGCTGGCAAGCAGCTTTGAGGTTCTGGCAGAGGGCGGCGTTATTATTATCCGTGACGGTATTATGAGCGAGCCGGTGAATCAGCGGCGCCGGGTGCGTATGCTGGAGGCGGACGGGATGGCGGCGCTGGAGCGCTATGCCAAGGATTTTGCCGGACGGAATATTCAAGTTGAACACGTAGACGAGCAAGAGGTGCTGATGCCGGTGAACGATGCGATGGAGTTTCTATATACCTACACCTGGGGAGAAGAAGCCTACATTCATGAGGTCCAGGAGCAGTTCGGCTACTTCACCCCCTCGCAGTATAAGGCGTTCATTCAACAGACCCTGGGGGAACGGGCGAAGATTGAGGTCTTCCGCCATTATTTGCAGGAGGGCTATACGGAGGCGCTGAAGGACCGGGTAGTGGTGATGGATGAGAACGGACAGGAGGTCTCGCTGCCGGACAGTACCTGCTTTATAGTGATTCGGAAGGCAAGAGAGAGCCATTGATCCGCAATAATTGCAATAAGGTTAAATAAAATTTCTCCCATGGAAATATTTATGAATAGGTGGATTCTGCCGATATATATTGGTAATTATCCAATATTAGCGGCTTATTGCCGGATTAGGCAAATTGATACATATTCAGGAGGAACGAAATGGGAGAGAAAAGCAGGATTGTATTACCGATACTGGGGGCATTATTGGCAGCGGTTATAGGCGGTGCGGTATGGGCTGCCCTTGCCATCCAAACCGATTATGAGATTGGTCTTTTGGCCTGGGCCATCGGTGGATTAGCCGGATTTGCGGTTGTGAAGCTGAGCGGAGGCTGTACGAATGTAGCGCATCAGGTAATCGCGGTGATCGCCAGCTTGCTGGGGATTTTCCTCGGAAAATATTTCATCTTCAGTTATTTAATCAACGAAGGTCTGGACGGAATGTTCGCGAGTGATCTGATCACGCTGTTCATGGACAACATCAAAGAGTTCTTCGGTGCGATGGACATTGTGTTCGGCATTCTGGCCATTCTTACCGCCTGGAAGATGCCGGCCCGTCTGGCCAAACAGCCTGCGGCTCCGGACCTGAACCTTCCTTCTTAAGCTTCGCGGAAGAAATTAGAAAGTGAACAAACCAATCAGCAATCAGCATACAACAACCCCTTAGGCCATCGCCTAAGGGGTTGTTGTATATCCAGTGCAGATGGAGAGATCAAAGGACTCAGGCTACCATCCGCCAGCTCAACAGCGCTTGCGGAACTCCGAAGGGGAGCATTTCATCGACTTACGGAAGACTTTGATGAAGTAGCTGACGTTGTCGAAGCCGACTTCGAGGGCAATGTCGGAGATTTTGCGTTCGGTCTGCTGCAGCAGGTCTGCTGCCTGGCGGATCCGGTAGGAGTTGATATAGTCCACGGGTGTTTTTCGGGTCATGGCCTTGAAGAAGCGGCAGAATTGCCCTTCACTCATGGGGATCAGCTCCGAGAGATCGCGGGTGCGGATCGGTTCCTGGTAGTTGTCCTGGATATAGAGAATGACTTTTTTGAGCCGGCTGATCTTGGTGGTATCGGCGCTCTCTGACTGGCTGTGATTCACTGACCGGCCCTCAATGGCGATCTGGGAGAGCATGATGAGCAAAGTTCCTTTTATAAAGGATTCGAATCCGGGCATTTTAAGATCATAGGCCTCCATCATGCGCTCCAGATGGCGCAGTAGCTCCAGCTGCCAGGGGATGTCCGGCGACAGCTGCCGCGGGAAGCTCTGGCGTTTCTCCAGAAGAGGCTGAATCACGTTCTGCTGAATGGTATCATATTGAGCGCTGGCCAGGAGATCGGGGTGAAAGACCAGTGCACAGAAGCGGCAGGGGCTGTCATTCAGCGCATATGCTGCATGGATATCGCCGGATTCTATGAATACGGCTTCGCCCTGGCGGAGTGTGAAATAGTCGGTATCGACCTGGAACATAATCTCTCCCTCCAGCAGCAGGAAGAACTCGGCTTCCTCATGCCAGTGTGTATCTAGGACAGGAGTTCCGGCGGGAAGTTCGATCCAATAGGCGGAAAGCGGGAACATGACATCGCCATGAACACGGTCTTCTTTGAGCAGACGCTGCGAGGTGCGGTCCATTAGGGGCCTCCTTTTCGAGAAAACATCAGAATAATGTTATAAATAAACTATAATATATTAGTTTTGTATAATTATTATCGTTATAATGCAACTATAAACACCAAATTGAAGGGTGGCAAGTACCACATGAAATTTACAGACGGCCTCTGGCTGGTTCGTGACGGAATCAACATCAACGGTGCAGTTCAAAACTATGTAGTGGAAAAAACAGCTGAGGGATTAACGGCTGTTACACAGACGACTCCAATTACAGGACGTTCAGCAACCCTGAACTCCACGCTCCTGACCGTGAAATTCCATTCCCCGCTTCCAGGCGTGGTGGGCATCAAAATCATTCACAATGATGGCGTATTGGACCGTGGTCCAGCCTTTGAATTGACTAAGGGAACCGGCGACCACGTTCAAATCGAAGAAACCGATGCACAGACCGTGCTCATCAGCGGCGGACTTCGCGTTGTAATCAACAAAGGGGCTGGGTGGTCCGTAGATTTCTTCCGGGGCGACGAGCGTATTACCGGCAGCGGTTACAAATCAATGGCCTACATTACCGACCAGGACGGCAACACCTACATGCGTGAAGAGCTGGATATCGGCGTAGGCGAATTCGTCTATGGTCTGGGCGAGCGGTTTACCTCTTTTGTCAAAAACGGACAGGTAGTAGACATCTGGAATAAAGATGGCGGCACCAGCTCCGAGCAGGCTTACAAGAACATTCCTTTCTATGTTACAAGCAAAGGCTATGGCGTATTTGTTAACCATCCCGAACTGGTATCGTATGAAATCGCTTCAGAAAAAGTGAAGAAAGCGCAGTTCAGTGTAGCCGGCGAAAGCCTGGAATACTTCATCATCGAAGGGCCTTCCATTAAAGAAGTCATCACCAAATATACTTCGCTAACCGGTAAGCCAGCGCTTCCGCCGGCATGGACCTTCGGCCTGTGGCTGACTACTTCGTTCACAACCGACTACGATGAAGCGACTGTGAATTCCTTCGTTGAAGGTATGGCTGAACGCGATCTGCCGCTGCATGTCTTCCACTTCGACTGCTTCTGGATGCGTGAATACCAATGGACCGATTTCCAGTGGGACCCGCGCGTATTCCCGGACCCTGTCGGCATGCTGAAACGCCTGAAGGAAAAAGGCCTGAAAATCTGCGTGTGGATCAACTCCTATATCGGACAACGTTCACCGCTGTTTGAAGAAGGCAAGAAAAACGGCTATCTGATCAAAAAAGCAAACGGCGACGTGTATCAGACAGACCTGTGGCAAGCAGGCATGGGACTTGTAGACTTTACGAACCCTGCAGCTTGTGAATGGTATGCCGGTTACCTGCGTGACCTGGTGGATATGGGTGTAGACAGCTTCAAGACCGACTTCGGCGAACGCATTCCTACCGATGTGGTGTACTTCGACGGCTCCGACCCGCAGAAAATGCACAACTATTACACGCAAATGTACAATAAAGTGGTCTTCGAAGTACTGGAAGAAAAGCTCGGCAAACATGAAGCTGCTGTATTTGCCCGTTCAGCTACGGCTGGCGGACAGCAATTCCCGGTTCACTGGGGCGGTGACTGCTACGCAGATTATGAGTCGATGGCAGAAAGCCTTCGCGGCGGGTTGTCCCTGGGCTTGTCCGGCTTCGGATTCTGGAGTCATGACATCGGCGGGTTCGAAAATACAGCTCCTGCGCATGTGTTCAAACGCTGGCTGGCCTTCGGCTTGCTCTCGAGCCATAGCCGTCTGCACGGCAGCACCTCTTACCGTGTACCTTGGGCATATGATGATGAAGCTGTGGATGTTACCCGCTTCTTCACCAAGCTCAAATGCAGCCTGATGCCTTATCTGTATGATGTGGCCGGACAGGCACATGAGCTGGGCTGGGCTTCGATGCGTGCAATGGTAATGGAATTCCCGGAAGATCCTACATGTGAAGTGCTTGACCGTCAATATATGCTCGGCGATAAGCTCCTTGTGGCTCCAATCTTCCAGGAAAACGGCGAAGTGAAATACTACTTGCCGGCTGGACGCTGGACACACCTGCTAAGCGGGGAAACGGTTCAAGGCGGATCTTGGCGCAAAGAAAAACATGATTTCTTCAGCCTGCCGCTGTTCGTACGCCAGAACTCGCTCTTGGCTACAGGCAGTGTGGATACCCGTCCGGATTATGATTTTGCCGATGGCGTGAAATTCGGTCTGTATGCTCTGGAAGACGGGGCAGCAACCACTGCAACTGTCCGTGACATGAGCGGTGCGCCTGAACTGACCGTGAAGGCTGAACGTAAAGGCAGTTCCATCACCGTTACCGCAGAAGGAAGCGGCAAGGCATTCACACTGGCTGTGAAAGACCTGGGTGCTATCGCTTCTGTCGACGGAGCGGAGCAAGCAGACGATACAACAGTGAAAGTGAACGCCGGCGCCAACTCCGTATCGTTCACCATTACCCTGAAATAAGAATAGGATTCTGCACCCTGGCAGAATGACACAGAACCTCTCTGTACGACATGGCTGTGAAGCATCCATGAAGTCAGGGAGGTTTGTGCTGTGAGGGGATCTGCCAGGGGAATCTCATAATCAGAATTGTGTTATAGATCGGCTGTTTCGTATTAGTGTTACGCCGGTAATGTCCGTATACTGTGATTGTTTACAGATTCGTATGAACGAAGGAGCTAATTCACTATGCATAGTCAAGAGAACCAAGCCGGAGTGTTCAGCCAGTCTGAGTATTCCTCGGCCACGGCGCTGTCCACGGCCGCCAATTATATTATGAACTCGCAGGAGCCATTTACTCATACTTACCGGACGTTCATCCGGCTGCGGGAGAATGGAAGCCTGACCCTGAAATTCTGGCACAGCAATGCGGTGGATTCGACCTGGGATATGGGCCTTGAAGCGAGAGGCAGCGAACCGGGAGGTAAGTGGAGTATTGAGGCGGCTTATATTGCCGACGGAGGTCTGGAACCGGATGGTACGGTCGCGGCAGGCACTCAGGTGCCCGTGACCTTCTCGGGAGGAGCAGCGAAGCAGGTTGCCCCAGGCGAAACCTTCTGGAGTGATGAGGCTTCCCTTACACTGCCGGAGGGTCACTATCTTGCTTTTACGTGGACGATTAGAACGGCTTCACCAGGCAAAAGCTTCCCGTACAACGTGGAAGGTATCCTGGTCTCTGCCTACGATGGCCCGGGGAATCTTGCCGCTCAGGAATCAGATGTATCTTTCAGTGTATCGGACAAGCTGCTGGTATTGCCAAGCTACATCGGCTACAAGAAACGAGTATCCAAGAAGCTTGTATTCCTGGGTGATTCCATTACGCAGGGGGTGCGGACGGCAAAGGACGAATATTCCTATTGGGCTGCGCGGATTGCCGAAGGACTGGGAACCGGTTATGGGCTATGGAATCTCGGGTCCGGCTGGGGCAGAGCTTACGATGTGGCAACGAACGGCTCATGGCTGAATAAGGCCAAGCAGGGGGATGAAGTGCTGATTGTGCTGGGTGTGAACGATCTCGATATCGGTAGACGTTCAGCTGCGGAATTGCTTGAAGATCTGGCGCACATTATTGCTTTGATCAGAGAGGCGAATCCCGGAGTGAAGATTATTCTGGGCACTGTGCCGCCGTTTAATTTTGAGGGTGAACGTGAGGAGGCCTGGCGCAGTGTGAATGCACAGATTCTTACGGCTCCCCCTGCAGGGGTCAGCCGCGTATTTGATATCGCGGCCGTACTGTCGATGCCGGCTCCGGCAGACCACCGGGTCCGCGCTGAGTATATGAGCAATAGTGACGACCCGCATCCGAACGGCACAGCCGGCAAGGCGGTGGCGGAGGCTTTTCTGGCGTGGTATTGAGGAAGAAATAAAGAACACCCAAAGCACACTAGGCATACTATGTATTACTTTTATAGGGAGGTAGTGCATACTATGGGTATCCAGATGGGATCACAGCAAAAAGTGTTGTATCAGGCAGATCAACATTATGTCCAAAACTTGAGATCGGTTAGAGATCATTTACACGGCATATGCAGACAACATGTCAATCAGTTTGTTCAAGTGCAAACATTAGACGGTCAAGTGTTCACCGGGAGAATTGTGGGATGTGACAGAGGGTTGTTTTATTTGAAGGTACAGCATCATGAGGGACAGCATCATGGGGGGCAACGCGCTTTTTACGGAAGTAGTATCAATGATACAATATTAACCCTTGTGCTGTATGAAATACTTGTGATCACTCTTTTGTATACTTAAACTTCAAAAAAGAGAACCTACATGTTGGTAGGCTCTCTTTTTTTTGGGGGGTCTGTGGTTGATTAGAATGTCCGGAGAATAATCACCAGCAGAATGTACAGTACCAAGATTGTAGTAGTGGAAGTAACAAGACCTCCAATATTTCCGCAACCGCTCATTGTATTCCCTCCTCCGCAGGATGATCTTACAGATCCATGATATGCACCTTGCCCCATCTCTGTATGGACGTTTGACCAGCATTGGGATGTATATGATCAAAGATGAGGGAAGGTGATGTGCGGGCAACCGGTCCTCTTCGTATCAGGGGGTATTCTGCATCCGGAAATCCTTGGGAGAACTGCCCACCTGTTTTTTGAACACCTTGCTGAAGTATTTAACATCATGAAAGCCGACCATCTCGGAGATCTGCGACAGCTTCAGGTTGGGATTCTGCAGCAGCAGTCTGGCTTTGTCGATTCTGACACTGGTGATATAATCCGAGAAATTAATGCCATACTCCTGCTTGAACTTGCGTGAAATGTATTCGCGGCTAACGTAGAATTTGCCGGCCACCTCCTGCAGTGACAGGTCGGACGGGTAGTTCTGCTCAATATATTTCACAATATCCGTCATTGGATTGCGTTCCTTGACTACTCTGGCGGAAAGCTCCTGCGAGAGCTGCTGCAGCATGGCAAAGGACCAGTCGCGCCAGGCGAACAAGGAGAAGGAATAGCCGCTCGGCAGGGGGGCAGGATTCCGTGTATCCGCCCGCTCAAGCTCTGCCAGTGCACTGTCTGCCTGTCCGCCTAGAACTTCACGTACCAGCCGGGAACGGAAGAGCAGGGCGTCGGCCTTCCATGAATTCAGCATCTCCGGGGTAACCACACCCCGCCGGCTGAGCTCGTGGGTCCAATGCTGTGCTGCGGCTGACAACACCTCAGGGCTGCCGCTGATTACAGCCATTCTCCATTCTTCCTGTACGTCTGCAAAGATCATCGGGGCTCCGTTCCCGGTGTCTACAGCTTCAGAAGGCGAGGAGAAATGGCAGTAATCCTCATGTCTTAACAGATTGCGCCGGAGCAGGGCTTCGGCGGCTTCTGCGCGTTCTGCGGGCAGTCCTCCAGGCAGGCTGCCGACGGAGCTGATGCCAAAGTGCATCCGGAACTGCAGGGTCAGGTAAATTCCCTGGTTGATCCGGTTGACCAGCTCGACAACCGACTCCTGAACATCCCACAGGATCATTGCGATTTCGGGCGGTCCGCCCCAATAACGGAAGGCAATCCCTTTGCCCTGCTGCTGCAGAAATTCATTGCAGATATTGACGATGGCATAATACATCAGCTCGCTGTCTCCGCCAAACCGTTTGATCAGCGGATTGTTGCCGGGATCGGTCTGGACCAGAATCAGCCGTGAGACGGAGGTATTAGGCGGAACCACTCCCTCATCCAAAAGCCTGCGCAGCGTGGCATCCGCATTGAGCGGATCATCGATCAGTGCCGACAGCAGCTTCTCCCCATAGATGGGCTTGATTTCATTCAGTCTTATGCTCTGCTTCTGCCGGTGGCTGCGCTCTTCTTCTTCGGTCCGCCAGGAGGCAACCGCTTTGGATACAGCATTATTGATCATTTCCGGCTCAATGGGTTTGAGAATATAGTCAATCCCGCCGTGACGGACGGTCTGACGGACAAAGTCAAAATCATTATGGCCGCTGACCACAATAAATTTGGTGCCCCCGGCAAATTCATTCACCCAGGTCATGAGCTCGATCCCGTTCCCTGACTCCATCATCATGTCCATAATGACCAGGGCCGGCTTTTCCCTGCGGATCAGCTCTATGGCTTCGTTGCCGTTTCCGGCTTCGAGAATCTCTCCGATCTGATGCGCGTCCCAGTCGACCAGAAGTCTGACCGCCTTGCGTACTCTGGCTTCGTCGTCAACAATCAGCGCCTTCATATCTCTTCACTCTCCACTACAATGTCAAATTCCAATCTGATCACTACTCCGCCTGCTATATGATTATCGGCAGTCATCACAGCACTGTCCCCGCAGACCAGCCTTAGCCGGGCGAGTACGTTGGGCAGGCCGATCCGGGCGCCCGGGGCATCCCTTGTGCTGTCTGCACTGTCTGCGCTGTCCGCATCTTTCAGGGTGTTAATATCCAGCTGGCTGGGATGCTGAAGCTCCTGCTGCAGAGCCTCCAGCCTTGCTGCCGGAATGGAACTGCCGTTGTTATGGATAATGATCTCCATCCGCCCGGAATCCAGCCGGGCGGCCGTAATCTCGATCTGCCCGTCGGTACGGGCGAGATTGAAACCATGCTTGAAGTAATTCTCCACAATGGGCTGGAGGATCATTTTGGGCATCAGCGCCTTCAGCAGCGATTCTTCCATATCGTAGCGGAAAGTGAACTTGTTTTCAAAACGCTCCTTTTGCAGCTCGATGTAGGCTTTGACATGATCCAGCTCATTTTGAACCGTAACAATCTTCTCATCATTGTACATACTATAGCGCATCATCTTGGCGAGTGCGGAGAGCAGGGCGTAGATTTGCGGCACCTTAAGCTCCAAAGCGAGCGTACCGATAATCTGCAGCGTATTGTTCATAAAGTGAGGATTAATCTGCGATTGCAGCGCCCTCAGCTCATTGGTTTTGTTCGACAGCTCCAGCCGGTATTCACGCAGAATCAGATTGTTGATCGTATCCATCATACTGCGGAAGCGCTCAGTGACGAGGCCGATCTCATCCTTGCCGGTTGGTCTGATATCAATCTCCAGATTACCCGTCTGCACCTGATTCATGTACCTTGTCAACTGCTTAATCGGGGCTGTAATCCGGAAGGAGATGAGAATCGTCAGCGCAATAATCATAACCATCAGCAGCACCAGCAGCATGATGTTGATCCGGGCTGATTCGTTGGCTTCACGGTACAGGTAAGAGACCGGAATCTGCTTCACCAGCGTCCAGTTCAGTCCGGAACTTTCTATCCTCTGATAGATAAACACAGCTCCATCCTCTTCAAAATATCCCTGGGACAGCCCGCTTCCCGCGATTTGCTTGTCATACCAAGAGGCATTCAGCGGTTTACCCAAGGTTGCCTCATCATGGCTATATACCACTGTGCCGCTGCCATCCACCAGATAGATATTCTCCTTACCCCGTTCATACAGCTGGTCCATAATATCCGTAAACGCCGTCAGCTTCACATCAATAGAGAGATAGCCAAGCGCATCGGTGGAAGGAATTCTCTCAATCCTTCTGTGCAGGGTGAAGACCGGCTCGGGGCTCAACTGCAGAATCACTGAATTCATACCGTAGCTGTTGCTTATATGTGTGCTCTGAAAAGAGAGGGGATACGGATCCGTGATCCGGGAGTCAGCATAGAGCGGAATTCCCTGCCACCGCTTGGGCGTGGCGTTGTGGGCTACGAGCGTGGCTTTACTGTCTTTGACACGGTATAGATAGACCTGAAAGATGTCAGGCATAGATGTCAAAATATAGTTCAGTGAAGAGTAAATCCGGATGTTGGCCGTCATATCGTCGTAGCCCGCTTCGAGCTGTCTATAGAAGTCCGAGTCCGAGTAGACCGTCAGGGAGAGCCGGTTTACCTCCTGGATCAGGCTGTTGATATTTTTGTAGCCTTGGTATAGCAGATTTTTATTCTCATCCACTGCCCGGGTCCGGAGAGACTTCGTCGTGTAGGAATAGCTGATAAACATCGTCGCCATAATACAAATTAAGGTAGGAAGGAGTAAAAATACAATCAATTTAGTGCGAATACTGTTCCATTTCATCGATTCTTGTCACATCCGATCAATATTTTACACCTTAACGATCACATGAGTAGGTGTAAGCGGTCCTTTGAAAAATAGATAATATGTTTAGATCATAAACAAGTGAGTGAGTAAAAGAAAGGGGGACGGGTGAATGCGCGGTTCGAAGTTGTCCCAATTTGGTCAACAGACTTTTTTTGTGGGTCCGGCTTTATTGTTTTTTACCCTGATTACTATTATTCCATTTCTAATGGGGATGTACTATTCCTTCACGGACTGGAACGGCGTATCGGGTAACGTAAGCTGGGTTGGCATTGATAACTTTAAAGCGATATTTACAAATGATCCGGATTTCTGGTCATCCTTCTGGTTCACCGTGAGATTTACTGTGCTGGGAGTTGTTTTGACCAATGTAGTGGGCTTTTTTCTGGCCTATCTGCTGACAAAACCATTGAAAACACGCAATATGCTCCGTACCATTTTCTTCATGCCGAATGTGATCGGGGGATTGCTGCTCGGGTTTATATGGCAATTTATCTTCATCAAGGGTTTCGCCACGATGGGCGATATCACCGGCTGGTCTTTCTTTAACCTTCCATGGCTGGGTGATGCAACAACCGGTTTCTGGGCCATCGTCATGGTGTTTATCTGGCAGTCTTCCGGTTATCTGATGGTAATCTATATCGCTTCACTCAGTAACGTATCCAAAGAAGTGCTCGAAGCTGCTGAGATTGATGGCGCATCCCGGATGCAGGTGCTTCGCAATATTATCGTTCCTTTAATTATGCCTGCAGTGACCATCGGGCTGTTCCTGGCGATTTCCTGGTCCTTCAAAATGTTCGACCTGAACTTGTCCCTGACCAAAGGCGGACCGTTCAAATCGACGGAGTCTGTGGCCATGAACATCTATAATGAAGCCTTCCTGAACAACCGTTACGGTCTGGGTACGGCCAAAGCGCTGCTCTTCTTCCTGATTGTCGCGATTATCACTATCATTCAGGTCCGTGTGACGAAGAGCAAGGAGGTAGAAGCTTAATGAATGCAAAGTCCAAAAGCAGATGGAATATCGGAATTGAAGTAATCATGATTCTTTTGGCGCTTCTATTCCTCTCGCCTTTCTATTTCCTGCTGGCGAACTCGGTGAAATCCTTCGGGGAGATCCTGAGCGATGCTGCAAGCTGGCCGCAGCACTTCATGTGGTCGAACTACTCGAACGCATGGCGGTTGGCCCGCTTCTCTGAAGCGTTCCGCAACTCGCTGATTGTCACCATCATCAGTGTGGTTCTGATCTCTTTGTTCAGCGCAATGGCTGCTTACCGTATGGTTCGCTCCAATAGCCGGTTCAACCGGGTGCTGCTGCTGCTGTTCGTAGCCGCTATGGTCGTTCCGTTCCAGACCATCATGATTCCAATCCTAAAGGTCGTTAATGTACTAGGAGTGAATAACTCCTTTGTGGGTCTCATTATTTCCAACCTGGGACTCAGTATTCCGATGGCGATCTTCCTGTTCCACGGCTTCATCAAGTCCGTACCTCTTGAGATTGAAGAGGCGGCAACGGTCGACGGCTGTAATCCGATCTCTGCATTCTTCCGGATTGTACTTCCTCTACTGAAGCCGATGCTGATGACCATCATCGTTCTGAATGCTCTGGGAATCTGGAATGACTATCTGCTTCCGTCACTGATTCTACAGGCACCTGGACTGCGGACCATTCCGCTGGCCACCTTCTCGTTCTTCGGCCAATATACGAAGCAATGGGATATGGCGCTCCCGGCACTGACCATCGGGGTTGCTCCAATCGTGATCTTCTATCTGTTCATGCAGCGTTACATTGTTGAGGGAATTGCGGCCGGCTCGGTGAAAGGTTAATACCCGGGCCCCCGTTCCACATATTAATCAGTTAAATTATACAAGGGGGAAATAAAATGTTTAAGAAACGTTCTGCGCTGTTAATGTCATCTGTAATGCTAATGTCAGTAGCACTCGCGGCTTGTGGCGGTAATTCAAATAATGCCGCATCAAATAATGCATCAAGTGGAAACGCTGGCAACAAATCCGGTGAAGTGAAAACGGTTAAAATCTTTCAATTCAAGACTGAAATCGTGGAAGGCCTGAACGAGCTGAAGGTTGAATTCGAGAAAGAATATCCTAACATCAAGCTGGATATCCAGACTGTCGGCGGCGGTGCTGACTATGCGGCAGCCCTGAAGACTAAATTTGCTTCCGGCGATGCTCCTGATATTTTCTCGAACGGCGGTTATGCTGAAATGGCACTATGGGGTGACAAATTGGAAGATCTGTCCGATCAGCCTTGGGTGAAGGATCTGATTCCTTTGGCTGCTGAGCCAATGACCAAAGACGGTAAAACCTACGGAATGCCGATGAACCTTGAAGGTATCGGTTATGTATACAATAAAGACCTGTTTGCCAAAGCAGGCATCAAAGAAACTCCAAAAACCATTTCCGAGCTGGAAGAAGACGCTAAGAAGCTGCAGGCGATCGGTGTAACTCCATTCGGCAATGCCTATCAGGAATGGTGGCTGCTGGGGATTCAGGGGATTAGCGTAGCTTTTGCACAACAGGATAATGTGGATGAGTTCATCAAGGGCCTAAATGCCGGAACTTCCACAATCGTGGGTAACGAGAAGTTCAAGGATTGGAGCAACCTGCTTAATCTGACTGTGAAATACGGACAGAAAAATCCTTTGACTACAGATGCTAATACTCACCTGGCTTTGTTCGCCAAGGGCGAAACAGCTATGATGCAGGAAGGCAACTGGGCACAGACTCTGGTTGACAACATCACTCCTAACATGAACATTGGTATGTTCCCTATGCCAATCAACGACGATGCTGCGATGAACGATAAGCTGTCTGTAGGTGTTCCTGCGAACCTGGTTGTGAACAAGGATTCCGGATCGAAGGAAGAAGCAAAAACCTTCCTGAACTGGCTCGTAACTTCAGACATGGGTAAAGAGTATATCGTGAAAAAATGGAAGTTCATTCCTGCCCTGTCCACCATTCCAGCAACCCCTGAAGATATTGGTCTTCTTGGTGCCGATGTATGGAACTATGTTAAAGAAGGCAAAGTATACGGTTTGCAAGCTTCCAAATTCCCTGATGGTGTAACTCAGGAATTCGCAAGTGTCATCCAAGAGCTGATCGCTGGTAAAACCGACGAAGCCGGCTGGGAAAAAGGCATGCAGGCGGCTTGGGACAAGCTGAAGAAATAATTCGTTAAACAGAGAGTCCGAAGCACGGACCAAATTAGTATTTAGCAGTTGGATAAAGTGGATTAACAAAAGGCGCTCCGTCTATCTCATCTTTGATGTGAGGCGGAGCGCCTTTAATTGTTTTACAATAAGAAAGAAGAAAGGGAGTGGGAGAATGGCCAGAGAAGGTTATGCTAACGTTCAAGTCGGTGTTGATTATTATCCAGAGCACTGGGAGGAATCCATGTGGGAGCCGGATGTTAAGCTAATGAAGGACAGCGGGGTCAAAGTGGTCCGGGTGGCAGAGTTCGCCTGGAGCCGTCTGGAACCGGTGGAAGGGGATTTTCAGTTTGACTGGCTGGACAGGGCGATAGATCTGTTTCACAAGTATGGCCTGCAGGTTGTGATCGGGACGCCCACGGCTACACCGCCGCGCTGGTTGACACAGAACTACCCGGATGTTCTGCCGGTCTTTGCGGACGGGCAGACATTTCATGAAGGGGTGCGGGGGCACCGCTGCTACAACAGTACCTCCCTTCGCCAATTCGGAAACCGTATCATTGAGCGCCTGGCTCATCACTATAGCAGCCATCCGGCTGTAATCGGCTGGCAGACAGATAATGAATTCAGCATGCTGGACTGCTGCTGCGACCGCTGCAATGAAGAATTCCGGGACTGGATACGGGCGAAATATGGGACTCCCCAGCATTTGAACCAGGAATGGGGAACCGTGGTCTGGAGCGGGGAATACAGCAAATGGCAGGAGGTTACGGTACCTTACGGCGGTTCGCCGCATCAGAATCCTTCGCTGCTGCTGGATTACCAGCGGTTCCAGTGGGATTCATGCATCGGCTTCCAGCGATCCCAGGTGGAGATTCTGCGCCGGGTCTGCCCGGAGCATTTCATTACCCATAATTTCCACAGCTATCCGCAGCGGCTGAACATGCATGGGCTGGCCGAGGATCTGGATGTGGCTGCCTTCGATTATTATCCCAATCCGTCCCCGCAGAAGCAGTCAACTGCGCCGTACAGCGGGGCGCTTTCTCTTGATCTGACCCGGGGCATCAAACGCCGGAACTTCTGGATCATGGAGCAGCTTAGCGGGCCTCCGGGCTGCTGGTTCCCGATGTGGCGGACACCGTACCCGGGGCTCATCCGCGCTTATGCCTGGCAGGCGATTGCGCGCGGAGCCGATACGGTCGTGCATTTCCGCTGGCGCAGCGCCGCAGCCGGAGCGGAGCAATTCTGGCACGGGCTGATCGACCACAGCAATGTGCCTGGGCGGAGGTTCGCCGAATTCGCACAGCTGTGCGGTGAGGTGAACCGCTTGTCCCCGGTGCTGGAGGGGACGGAGGTCATCAGCGGGGCTGCTATCCTGTATTCGCATGAGCAGCAGGCAGCGCTGCGCATTCAGCCCCAGGCCGAGGGCATGGACTATTATGAGAACATCAAGCTGTACCACCGTGCGCTGACCAAGCTTGGCATCAGCTGTGATGTCATCGACTGGCGGCAGCCGCTTGAAGGATACAAGCTGGTGATTGCGCCCAGTCTGTACCTGCACGATGAAGAAGCCTCCCGGTCCCTGGAGGCCTGTGCATCAGCCGGGGGGACGGTGATCCTTACGAACCGCAGCGGCGTGAAGAATATGAGCAACATTTGTGTGATGCAGCCTCTTCCCGGATTATTCTCACATGCAGCAGGCTTTACAGTAGAGGAATATGACCCGGTCGGAAGCGAATCTCATTTGCTTCGTGATCGTGAGGGGGTTCTATATGAATGCAGCCAATGGTGCGACATTCTGCGGCCGGAAGGGGCAGAGCCGATTGCCTGGTATGGCGACGATTTCTTCGCCGGAGCTCCTGCAGTTACCGTGAACCGCTTCGGTGCAGGCAGAATTTATTATATCGGAACTCATGCCGGAGAGGACTACTGGCAGAAGCTTCTCCATGATATCGCGCTGGAGGCAGAGCTGGGCCTGTTTCCGGGATTGCCGGACGGCGTGCAGGCCTTCACGCGGACCGGGGAGGCGGGAGATCTGCTGTTCCTGCTGAATCTTACCCGGACGGCACAGACTGTCGGGCTGGACAAGCATTACCGCAGCGCTCTAACCGGTGCCACACGATCCGGACCGGTTGAACTTGCTCCGTACGCCGTTGAGATTCTGAGGAAAGAAAGCTGAACCATCCTCCAGTGTCTGAGGAATCAGTGTAGCCGCCGGAATTGTTCTGGCGTTGTTCCGGACTGTTTGCGGAAGGTGGCTACGAAGTGGCTGACATCGCGGAAGCCGACCCGTTTCGAGATGGCTTTTACGGTAAGATCCGGCTGGCTGACTAGCAGCTCCTTGCTCTTGCGGATACGCAAGCGGACGAAATAGGCATAAGGGGAGAGGCCAAAAGTGTGCAGGAAGAGGCTGTTGAGGTACCGTCCCGATACCTCGAGCTGCATGGCAAGATCGTGGAGACCAATATCGGGATCGCCATAATGGCTGTCCATCCATTTCAGCAAAGGCTGCACTTTGTCCACATTGCGGGAAATGGCGGTATTATTGTGCAAATATCCGTATTTGTTCAACGTAAGAAGGAAACGATAGGCATCGGTAGAAGCGCCAAGGCTGAACAAATCCTCTGCGGCATCATGGCGGTCGAGCATTTCCTTCAGCATTAGGGGCAGTGGAGCCCCGCTCTCCCAGCGGTAAAAGGAGTTGGCGTTCATCCCTAGTGAATCCAGGATATGCCGGGCGGAGCTTCCTCCGAAGGTTAGATAATAAGTGCACCAAGGTTCAGCGGAGAGTGCTTCATAGCGGTGTGGAGTTCCCGGCTGCAGCAGTACGCCGCTGCCTTCGGGTAGCGTAAGCTTTTTATTCTCGAAATGAATCAATCCTTCGCCTTGCGAAGTCTGAAGCCAGTGATAGACATGATAACCCTCCGGCCGTGATACCTTTTCCTGGTCCGGATTATAACCCATACTGTCCAGCGTAATCGGAAGATGATATCCGCCTTCCTGTCCGAATACAATTCTTTGCGGTGCTGCCACGAACATAATGATCGACTCCTGTAAGTTCCATATTATTATATGACACAGCGGTAATATTATATTTAAAGGGGATCGGCAAACGGTTACAATATGAATATACTTATACTATAAAGGATGTGCGATGCTTGATCAACGATAAATTACCGAAAATTTGGTATGGCGGAGATTACAATCCGGAGCAGTGGGACGCGCCTGTATGGGCAGAGGACGAACGGATGTTCAAACTGGCGGGGATTGATGTCGCTACGATTAATGTATTTTCCTGGGCGCTAATTCAGCCGTCTGAGGATATCTACGATTTTTCCGGACTTGATGAATTAATGGACCGCTTATATAACAATGGAACCTATGTCTGCCTGGCTACGAGCACCGGGGCGCATCCAGCCTGGATGGCTCACCGTTATCCCGAAGTAACCCGGGTGGATGTTCAGGGCAGAAAACGCAAATTCGGAGGACGCCACAACTCCAACCCGAACAGTCCGGTTTACCGCAAATTTGCTGCCAAGCTTGCAGGCAAGCTGGCAGAACGCTATAAAGACCATCCGGGACTGGTAGCCTGGCATATTTCCAATGAATATGGCGGTTACGATTATTCCGAGCAATCCGAGGCAGCTTTCAGAGTCTGGCTGAAGAACCGTTACGGCTCGCTGGATGCTCTGAATAAAGCCTGGAATACCCGTTTCTGGGGACATACCTTCTATGACTGGGAAGAAATCGTTGTGCCGAACGAGCTGAGTGAGGAATGGAATGGCAACCGGACCAACTTCCAGGGGATATCGCTCGATTACCGCAGATTTATGTCCTTCAGTCTGCTGGAATGCTACAAGCTGGAGTATGATGCGATCAAGGCGCACAGCAAGAACGTTCCGGTCACCACGAACCTAATGGGCTTCTTTCCGGAGCTCGATTATTTTGAATGGGCCAAGCATATGGATGTCATCTCCTGGGATAACTACCCGTCTCTGGATACACCGGTCAGCCATACGGCCATGACGCATGATCTGATGCGCGGTCTGAAGCAGGGCCAGCCGTTCATGCTGATGGAGCAGACGCCAAGCCAGCAGAACTGGCAGCCGTACAACTCGCTGAAGCGTCCGGGCGTGATGCGTCTGTGGAGCTATCAGGCGGTAGCGCGCGGTGCGGATACTGTGCTGTTCTTCCAGCTCCGCCGTTCCATCGGTGCCTGCGAGAAGTATCATGGTGCAGTCATTGAGCATGTGGGACATGAGCATACCCGGGTATTCCGTGAATGTGCGGAGCTCGGCAAAGAGCTTGAGCTTCTGGGTGATCAGCTTCTGGATGCGCGCAGCGCAGCACAGATTGGTATTATTTACGACTGGGAAAACCGCTGGGCGCTGGATCTGTCGAGCGGACCTTCCGTAGCACTGGATTATGTAAATGAAGTGCATAAATATTACGATGCCTTGTACCAGCAGAATATCGAAGCCGATATGATCGGTGTGGAAGAAAACCTGCTGAAATATAAAATTGTCATTGCTCCGGTGCTGTACATGATTAAGCCTGGGTTTGCCGAAAAGGTTGAAGCCTTCGTGAAGGCAGGCGGCACATTCGTTACGACTTATTTCAGCGGAATCGTAAATGAGAATGATCTGGTTACCGTAGGCGGCTATCCTGGAGAACTGCGCAACGTACTCGGCATCTGGTCTGAGGAAATCGATGCATTGCTGCCGGGGATGAGCAATGAAATCGTGATGAGTAAAGAGTGGGGAGCGCTGAACCGCACCTATCCATGCGCGTTACTGTGCGATCTGATTCACGCTGAAGGCGCAGAAGTTCTGGCAGAGTATGGCACTGACTTTTATAAAGGTATGCCGGCTCTGACGGTGAACAGCTTTGGCGAAGGTAAGGCCTATTATGTGGCAACCAGTCCGGATGCGGCTTTCCTGCAAGGGTTCTTGTCGAACCTGTGTGCAGACAAAGAGATTCAGCCGCTGGTCAGTGCACCGGAAGGCATTGAGTCCGTACAACGCGTTAAGGACGGTGTATCCTATCTGTTCCTGCTGAACCATACAGAAGGTGAACTCAGCGCCGATATCGGTTCTGTGCAGCGTACCGATCTGCTGACAGGTAAGAGCTTCAGCGGTACGGCTGTTGTTCCGGGGCGTGGCGTACTGATTTTGTCAGACAAGTAATCTAGTAATCTAAAAGGACGGTTTTCCAGGCTTCATAGCCTGGAGAATCGTCCTTTTGTATGCTGTGAAACCCGCCGTTATGGTCTCGACCTATAGAGAGGCCAAAATGGTATAATGCAGGATAGAGCGATAAGAAGATTAACGGTTCAGAAGAGAGGCAGCACATGACAACCTTACTGGTAACAGGCTACCGTGCGCATGAGCTCGGGATTTTTGACAGCAAACATCAAGGGATTCCCTATATCAAAAAAGCGCTAAAAAACAGATTGATCCCTCTGATCGAGGATGGAGTGGACTGGATCATCACCCCCGGACAATACGGGGTGGATCTCTGGGCATGCGAGGTAGTGCTGGAGCTGAAGCAGCAGTATCCCGGACTGAAGCTGGGCATTATTACTGCACATGCCGCCCCGGAAGAGAAGTGGAAGGAAGAGAAGCAGAATGAATACCGGCGGATTGTTGCCGGGGCTGATTATTACGGTGCGGTCAGCAATGCTCCGTACGACGGAAGCTGGCAGTTCCGGGCCCGAGATGACCTGCTGCTGCGCAAAAGCGACGGGATTCTGCTGTTCTACGATGAAGATGCAGCGGAAGGAAGTCCGAAATTCTTGAAAGACCGGGTACAGAAGCTGCATGAAGAGGGACACTATAACCTCTATCTAATGCATGCCGAGGAAATCCAGAATATTGCGGATGAGGAAAGTCAACGCGGATATGAATGAGGAGGACAGACCTATGAGTTCTGTTCGGGAATCGCTGAAGAATAGAAAAAGCAGCTTATCCCGCAAATAAAGATACCATCCTTCACAAGGATGGTATCTTTTCTGTTTATATGAAGCTTTGCAGGGAAGGCGCTTTGCGGACCTTGTAATTCTGCTCGTAGGCATACGCCAGGCGGATCAGCACCGGCTCCTGGTAAGCCTGCGCCGAGAAGGTTACCCCAAAGGGGGCACCGGCAGAAGTGTAGCCGGAAGGCACGACGATGGAAGGATAACCTGCTCTGGAGGTGATCCTTGCCCCGAAATCCGCGGGGAACAGCAGTGCATCAAGCTGATGCTCCTTCATGGTAGCGTCAATGCCAAGCTCCTTGCAGAGCCTGAGATCCGTTGCCCGGTCGCGGAGGTATTGCGGTTCCGTTAATGTACCGGAAGAGGTATATTCGGCGTCGAGCAGTGTGGCCTGACCATATTTCAGAGTCTCCATCGGATGGGCATGATTGAAGTCAATAATATCCTTGAGTGTGCGTATCCGGGCTCCCGGTCCAAGGGCAGCCAGATATGCGTTCAGCGAGGTTTTGAATTCATTCAGCACCACGGAGGAATAACGGATCTCGCGTGCGGTTCGGATCTCTGCCGGATCAATGATGGTTGCGCCAAGCTCGCGCATCCGTTCCACCGAAGCGTTGAACAGCGCAAGCTGTTCGTCCGTCAGTTCTTCAAAATAATAATCCCGCGGGATGCCGATCCGCGCGCCTTGCAGCCCGTTCGGGTCAAGGAAAACTGTGTAATCCTCATGCAGACGGCCTGTGCTTGTGCCCATGGCGGCGTCGCTGTCATCCTTGCCCAGCATCGCGTTAAGCAGCAGTACCGCATCGCGGACCGTGCGTGCCATAGGTCCCGCAGTATCCTGTGTATTCGAGAGCGGCAGAATACCCGAACGGCTGATCATCCCCACGGTCGGCTTGATGCCGATGATTGAGCCGAGATTACCGGGGTTCAGAATCGAGCCAGAGGTTTCAGTTCCCACGGATACTGTGCAGAAATTGCAGGCCACAGCTACCGCAGAGCCGGCGCTGGAACCGCCTGTAGGTGTAGATATATTGTAGGGATTCAGCACTTGTCCTCCGCGTGAGCTGTATCCGGACGGCATGCCATTTGTCATGAAGTTGGCGAATTCAGTCATATTGGCTTTACCCATAATGACCGCTCCGGCTTCGCGCAGTTTGGTGACCAAATAAGCATCTTTCCCGGCAAAAGAATCCGCCAACGCCAGCGAACCGGCACTGGTGTGCATTTTATCCCCTGTATTAATATTGTCCTTCAGCAAGACCGGAATTCCGTGCATGGGTCCGCGCGGTCCTTGCAGGGAACGTTCCACATCCAGGGATTCAGCAATGAACAGGGCATCGGGATTGATCTCCAGCACGGAGTTGACTGTCAGTCCGCTTTTGTCATGCTCGGCGATACGTTCAAGATACATGAGAACCAGCTGTTTCGATGTGATATCACCGATATCAAGCAGGGACTGGATCTCCGGAATGGTTGCCTCCACGATTTCAAACTGCATACGGGTTCACGCTTCTTTCCGTTTAGGAGTGGACTTCTTCTCCATCTAACCACAGTTTTCGGTGTCTTGATAGTTATCTTTTCACCGGTTCCGACTAGAGTTACATCTATAGAGGTCAAAAAACCTGCACGCAAGCATTGTCATGCTTCATGCAGGTCTAAGTAACGCAGGGTATCCAAGGTGGTCAGCCAGCTATTATCAGGCTTTCGTGAAGCCTTCTTCCGCGAGGTATTCCTCGGCTTCTTCAAGTGTCTCGAAGGCCATCTCCAGCTGCAGCCCGGCATAGAGATACCATAAATCTTCCTCAAACTTCAGACTGAGAGTATTCCCCTCCGCGTTGTTCCACAGGGATTCGCTTTCTGCAGCAGCCTTCTTCTTGCGTTTGGCGGGAGCAGGGGCTTCCGGGATATACATAGACAAGGAGGTGATGGAAGCATCCAGAAGACTCCGCAGCTCAGCCTCAGAATAGTCGCGGATGTTAACCAGACCCTTGTCATCTGTCTCATAGCCCCGCAGCAGCCCTGCGTAGACAAACCCGTTTCCGTTAGGATGCAGATGAGAGGCAACGGTCTTTTTGTCATGTCTGCTCTGCTCGAAGTGATAGTTCACACGCCCGAGGGATACGTTGCGGCGTTCAAGCTGGTCATAGGAATCAAGGATCGCCAATTTTTGTTCAAAAGTAAGCATAAACAGCCTCCGGTTCACGGTTTCATTAAATCAGGTGTACATGTGATTATATCACGGAGAGGAGCCGCGGCACTACATATTAAGCCGTGCGTATAGAGCTGCTCTGCAGCTGGGCCAGCGGCAGGGTGAGCATAAAGGTGCAGCCCTGTTCCGGCCCTTCGCCGAGCTTCAGACTGCCGCCCATGGCTTCGGCGAGCAGCCGGCTGAAGGTTAATCCAAGCCCCAGCCCTCTCAGCGTGCTTTGCTTATCACTGCTGCGGAAGAAAGCCTCGAAGACTCGCTCGCTGCATTCTTCAGGGATGCCCGGCCCATTATCGCTTACGCTAATCCTGGCATGTCCCTGGTGACTCTCCTCCAGGCGGAGGGTCAACTGGAGGGGGTGTCCCGGCAGCTTGGCTTGTACGCTGTTGTTGAGCAGATTGACGAGAATCTGCTGGATGCGCAGCGGATCGCCCCGAAGGAACAGAGACCGTACCGGCAATTGCAGTATCGGCTCACATACCTCTTCGCTCTGAGTCAGCTTCCACTGGTAGACAACCTCCTCCAGCAGCGGAACAGCATCCAGCCGGTCATGACGGATGGCGACGATGCCAGCAGCCAGGGCGTTGTAATCCAGCAGATCTGCGACCATACGCTGTAGACGCCCCGCCTCCAGCAGAGCGATATCGAGGAATTCATTAGCTTCCCCGCCTTCCACAATACCCTCACGCACGGCATGCACCAGCCCCTTAATGGAGGTAACAGGAGTCTTCAGTTCATGGGATACCCCGGCCAGCATCACTGCCCGGGACTGCTCAAACTGCTGGAGCTTGCCTGCCATCTCCTGGAAGGAGACCAGCAGCTCGTGGATTTCCCTCTCCTTGGCCTCCGTCTTCAAGATGATGTTGTATTCACCGCCGCTGATCTGCGAAGCGGCGGCGGCCACCCGCTGAATCGGCTTGGCCAGCTTAATGGACAAGAGATAGATGGTCAGCCAGCTTAAGATGATCAGGAAGACGATCAGAATCGAGAAGAAGGTAATCTCCTCCCGTGGGATGAACCGCAGAGATCGTACGGACTGCAGCACCACTACCTGTCCGAGTGTCTCGCCGTTTCCTTGAATCCAGGCGCTGGCCGACTTGAACTCCGGGCTGCGCGCGGCATTCAAGTTGTCGTTAAGCTCGTAGCGCATCTCTTTGTCAGTCATAGCCGGCTGTGAGTACAGCAGCTCACCATTCTGTCCGGTGATAATGACGCACATTTCCTGCGTCAATTTGAAGAACCGTTTGCGGTCTTCAATCAGCTGATCCAGGGTTGGGGAAATAATCAGGCTTCCTTCCGCATTCACGCTACGGTCGGCAATCTCCTGCGCGAGCAGACCGGTGGTCTGCATCCGGTTGTTCATCGCTTCCTGCTGAATCCACCAAAAGGTCACCAGCGCGGTGAGCAGGAGACCGGTGCCGATAATCAGCAGATACCGGACCGTCCAGTAGGAGAGGATGGAGGTATGTGTCTTGCGCTGTTTCTTCAACTTCAGGTGGTCCATAGTTGATACCCCGTTCCTCTAAGCGTACGGATTTCGCCTTCTTCAGCAGGCCAGTGGGACAGGGCCTGGCGCAGCCTTTTGATCGACAGATCCACTGCCCGGTCGCTTCCCTCATAATCCATCTCCCATACCTGCTCCAGCAGCTGATCCCGGGTACAGATCTGATTCGGGCGCTCTGCAAGGAAGAGCAGCACCGACATATCACGCGGGCTCAAGGAAACCTCGGCTCCGTTCAGGAATACAGAGTGTGCGCCAAAATCAATAAACAGGCTGCCATAATGGCGTTTGCGGCTGCCGTCTGACCAATGGGAGGGGCGCCGCAGCACCGCATTTACACGGGCCACTACCTCATCGGGGATGAACGGCTTGGACATGTAATCGTCGGCCCCTCCGTCCAGTCCGGCCAGCCGGTCGTGAATAGAGTCTCTGGCGGTCAGCATAATTACGGGACAGCTGCTCCGCTCACGGATCAGACCCAGCAGCTCGAAGCCATCCATATTCGGCAGATTGATATCGAGCAGAACCAGGGAGGGCGGGGCCATCCCGAAGGTCTCCAGCGCGGTGCGTCCGTCTGCGGCGCGTGTGACCTGAAAGCCTGCTTTTTTGAGATAAGCGCCAAGTACGCGGGCAATGGCTTCCTCATCTTCAACAATCAGAATGGATTTCATCATCTATTGGCAGTCTCCTGACAGCTTTAGGATTAGTTAAAATTACGACAATTTTATCATAATACGGATGGGGATGCTTTGACTTATTCCCGACATATGGCTTTGTTACAATGGGAACCAGGTCATATCGGATCACATAGGAAAATAGGGATGGAGGAATCAGGATGAAGAAAAAAACAATCGCTATAGCCGCAGCAGGAGTCGTTATCGTAGGGGCCATCACCGCATTTATCTTTTTGAATAACAGCTTGGGCAATAAGGTTGAAATTGAGTCCGTCATTCCGGCACAGGAGCAGGAAACGGCAAACGGCACGAATACCGCGAATGCGGCTGCCGCTACAGAAGGGGCAGGAGCAACTGTTACAGCGGAGCAGCTTAACGGCGCCTGGAACATCGCCGGCACTTCGAAAGTGTACTGGTCGGTAACGACCTCCAAGGAAACTGTCAATTTCGTGGACCCGTCGGTTACGGGAACCTGGAATGTGAACCTGGACGATGCAGGGGCGATGACCGGCGAGGGCACCGTGGAGATGAGCGCGCTTGATTCCGGCAACGGCCAGAGAGACGAGCATGTGAAGGGAGCGGACTTCCTTTCGGTAACAGAATTCCCGCAGTCCACCTTTGCTGTGAAGTCTTTCTCGGAGCTGCCCGCGGAATGGACGGAAGGCACGGCGGTACCCGTTCAGCTGCAGGGCACGATGACAGTCAAAGGCATCTCAAAGGACGTCACCTTTGACAGTCAGGCCGTATATAGCGGCGGACAGCTAATGCTGTCAGGCACTACTACCGTAACCTTTGAAGATTTCGGCATGATCAATCCTCACTCGATTGTATTAGACACCGAGAATAATCTGGAGGTCCGGCTGGAGCTTGTACTGTCGAAATAACAGGAACACTTCAATAAAATCATGACAAGACTCTTCCCGGCAGCTGCACCTTTTGCGGTTACCGGGAGGAGTTTTTTTTGTTTTACGCTGGATATCCATCCTGCGCAGCGGTATATTTTTACTTATAGCCTGAAGGAGGGAAGCTTCATGATTGAAGTAGCGGCAGCGATTATACATAATGCAGATGGACAGATCCTGATCGCCCGCCGGCGGGAGGGCAAATCGCAGGCTGGATTATGGGAGTTCCCGGGCGGCAAGCTGGAGGCAGGCGAAGAGGTGCCGGAATGCCTGCGCAGAGAGCTGATGGAGGAGATGAGCATCGACATTCTTCCTTATGCAGCTTTTGGAGTGAATGAACATGATTATGACGGATTCCAGATCAGGCTGATCGCTTGGGAGGCCGAATATCTGGCAGGCCCAATCCGACTGAGCGACCATGATGATGCCCGCTGGGTGAGTGTGAATGAGCTGGAAGGGTTTGCTTTTGCCCCTGCGGATGTTCCTTTTGTACACAGACTGCTGGATTCATTATAGTAAGCTGGATAACAGACGATAGAATATACATAGGAAGGGGCTGTTTGTTCTGCCTGAGTATCATAAGCTTGTGCGTGACGGCATACCGGAGCTGATTGCTGCCGGGGGGCATGCCTGCGTGACAAGAGTACTGGAGCAAGAAGAGTACATTACTCAGCTGCGTGCGAAATTGCGTGAGGAAGCCGAAGAGTATCTCCGTGAGGACAACGACAGGCTGGCACTTGAAGAGCTTGCGGATGTGCTGGAGGTCATTCGGGCACTGGCAGAGATACACGGGGCGAGCCCCGAGATGCTGGAGCAGATTCGTGCAGATAAGGCGGGGCGCCGCGGCGGATTTCAGGAGCGTATTTTACTGTTACGGGTAGAAGAAGGCAGCTAGCTGTGTACCGTGTGTTTCTCGTTCAAGCAATAGGAGGTTGACCATTGATGTTCAAAAGCAGACTGACACTGTTCTTATGCAGTGCTGCCGCAATTGTACCGATCGTGCTGTATTTCTATCTCTACCCGCGGATGCCGGATTTTGTGCCGATTCATTATAACGGGACCACGGCTGACCGGTTTGTGGATAAATGGAGTGTGGATGTGACTCTGCTGTGCATGCTCAGCTGGATCGGCTTTGGATTTATGCAGCTGCTTCAATATGTGTTACGAAAAATATTTCTGAAGAGCTATATCCATAATGTGGCGTTCATTCACCGGATCTGGAATGCGGCCACCCTGCTTGTGACGGCCGGGTTCGCTGCAATCAGCGTGTGTGCCTTGCTTGCTATGATATAGCAGACTGGCCTGCGCTGACTGTACTCATAGATTATAGTTTGATAGAATCAAGGGGAAATAAGCCCAATATCAAGGAGGATTCATGAATGACATTCGATAACGCTTACAAGGTGAAGTGGGGAATTCTCAGCACCGGCTGGATTGCGCACCAGTTCGCAACCGATCTGGCCCATGCATCGAACGGGGTTGCCTACGCTGTAGGCTCACGCAATCAGGAGAATGCCGATGAATTCGCCGCAAACCACGGGATTCCTGTAGCCCATGCCTCCTACGAGGATCTGGTCAATGATCCGGAGGTGGATGCGGTCTATATCGGGACGCCGCATCCTTTTCATAAAGACAATGCGCTGCTTGCTCTGCGTGCCGGCAAGGCGGTGCTCTGCGAGAAGCCGTTCACGGTGAACAGCGGTGAGCTTGAAGAGATCGTGTCCTATGCCCGCGAACATAAGCTGTTCCTGATGGAAGCGATGTGGAGCCGCTATATTCCCGCCAACGTCAAAGTCAGGGACTGGGTTGCCGCAGGGCGGATCGGAGATGCTAGGATGGTGAAAGCGGATCTGGGCTTCCGTGCCGACTGGAACCCTGAGGGCCGTCTATTGAACCCGGCACTGGGCGGCGGGGCGCTGCTGGACGTCGGCATTTATCCGATTTCCTTTGCATCCATGATCTTTGGACCCCATCCCGAGAAAGTAACCAGTACGGTATCCATGGGGGAAACGGGGGTAGATGAACATTTCTCGCTGCTGTTGTCCTATGGCGATGGCAAATCGGCTTCTTTGAACGGCGGGATACGCCTGAATATGCTGCAGGAGGCTTATGTGTACGGCACAGAAGGCCATATTGTAGTTAAAGGTTCTTTTGTAAACCCGAAATCGGCCGAGCTGTATGTTGGCGGCGAGCTAGTGGAGACCTTTGAAGATGACCGTGCTTCGATCGGATATGCTTTTGAAGCTGAGGAAGTGGGACGTTGCCTGCAGGCGGGACTTACGGAGAGCCCGGTACTGACGCTGGATGAATCGTTAGCGATTCTCAGGCTTCTGGATCAGGTGCGTGCGGAGTGGGGGCTAGTCTACCCCGGTGAATAAACGCCGGAGGTAGGCGTTAGCATAGTAATTACCTGCTCAGTAGGGTAGATGCTAAGCAATCGGCTATTTACAACGCTCAGGAGAGAAATGCAGGAGGTGTAACATGGCACTGGATATTGACCGTTATCAAGGCTGTCTGCAGGGACTGGCGACGGGTGATGCGCTGGGGACCAGCGCCGAGTTCAAGGCCCCGGGGACCTTTGCGCCGCTGGAGGATATTGTGGGCGGCGGGGTGTTCGGACTGCAGCCGGGACAGTGGACGGACGATACCTCGATGGCACTGTGCCTGGCGGACAGCCTGCTTGCGTCCAGGGGATTTGATCCCGCCGACCAGCTTCGGCGGTATGTCCGGTGGTTCCGTGAAGGCTACCTCAGCAGCACGGGAGAGTGCTTCGACATCGGGAACGCGACACGCTCCGCGCTGATGCATTTCGAGGCCAGCGGCGAAGCCTCCAGCGGATCGGAAGATCCGCGGGCTGCCGGGAACGGCTCGATCATGCGCCTAGCTCCTGTGGTTCTCTATTATGCAGAGGACCCGGCTGCTGCCATAGCGTACGCTGCGCTCAGCTCGCGGACGACCCATGCTGCTGCGGAATGTGTGGATGCCTGCCGCCTGATGGCAGCCTACATCCTAGCCGGACTGCAGGGCTGGAGCAAGCAGGAGATGCTGGCCCCGGATGCCTTCGGCGGCTGGCTGCGGGAGGATATGCTGTCCGGCAGCATCGTGGATATTAAGCGTGGTTCCTACAAGCGCAAGGCTCCGCCGGAGATTCAGGGTTCCGGCTATGTGGTACAATCGCTGGAAGCGGCCCTATGGGCGTTCCACCAGTCAGCCAGCTTCGCCGAAGGTGCGCGGCTGGCTGTGAATCTGGGTGATGATGCCGATACTACCGGCGCCGTCTACGGCCAGATTGCCGGAGCTTACTACGGCATCGGCGGCATTCCTGCGCATTGGTCAGACCTGCTCGCTCTGCGCGGGCTGATTCGTGATTATGCCGGGCGGCTGTATATGGAGCGGGCGGGAAGGTAGCGAATGACAGCGCTGGCTGTCTAAGGATGAGTAGAAGGTAAGGGGAAGTAAGCAGAGATTGGCACGTATGGGGCTCCGCAGCTGCGGGGCTTTTTGGCCTGTTCATTCATTGGAAAAGAGCGGTTGGGATTTACTTTTTAGCCCCTAATTTTTTTCAGGCATTCATGGTATAATTTCCCTTAATTATTTGATTTGGCAGAAGCAGGCGAATAGCTGAACATCCACACTATAAAAGTGAACACGAATGCAGCATATTTTTATATAAGAAAAGAATCCATAGGAAGGAGAGACGCCCGATGATTCGATTGTGTGAGCAGAAAGACGAGGACAACATGTACCGGATTATCAACGATGCTGCCAAGGCATATCAAGGTATTATTCCGGAGGACCGGTACCATGAGCCGTATATGAACAGAACTGAACTTGTTCATGAGATGGAGGATGGGGTCGTTTTTTGGGGATTCGAAGACGGTGGAGAACTGTGCGGTGTGATGGGAGTGCAGGATAAGGGTGAAGTCGCCTTGATCAGACATGCTTATGTCCGAACAGCCCAGCGCCAAGGCGGGATTGGAACGAAACTGCTAACGCACATTACAGAACGTACAGATAAGCCCATCCTCATCGGCACTTGGGAAGCGGCAGACTGGGCCATTTCCTTTTACATGAAGAATGGGTTCAAGCTAGTCCAGGCAGACAAGAAGCGGGATTTGCTGAGTAAATACTGGAATATCCCGGAGCGGCAGATCGAGACATCCGTGGTGCTAAGTAATGAAGACCGCTGAGGGAGCGGGAGCCTATCTTGAAGAAGTGGAAGGATAGCTTCTTAAAGTTACCTCCACTCTTCAACGTATAGCCCGGGCCCCATCGTTCCGGGGAGTGTTATGAGCAAGTTCAACATCACGATAACGAAGCTCTTGAGGCCTGTGTACGATAAGAAGGTCTTGTTCTTGCGTAGTGATACAGGTTCCCGGCAAGCAGCCCCACAAATAAGTAGATCAAACCGCCGAAGTATGCATACACCAGAGCTCCCACAACAGCGCATAGAATACCAAAAATAATTTGATCCTTATACTTGGCCGGTGAGGTAGGCGGGTCCGTAAGCATAAACAGGGCAAAGAACAGGCTGGCATTGATATATGGAATCCGCAGGGCATCCGTGGCGTCACCGAACTGGAATATTCCCATGATCAGCAGCAGGGCGAAATATGTGCCGAGAAAAGAAAAGATCAAAGGGAATTTATTCACACGGTTCGTCACCAGATAACCGCCGATCAAGGGGAAAATCAAGGTCCAGGCCGGGAGGTCGCCGAAAGCCCCCCACCAGCTCTGCCCGGTTTGAAAGAGCAGACTCGATAGCAGCAGGCCGAGACTCGCAGGATTAAAGATGGCTTTTTTCTTATTCACAAACACATATTTCGGTACAATAGCGAGCAGGGAAGTCGCAGCGACAACGATCCACGAAGCGCTAGTGCTTAAGATCAGAGCGATGATAAGTCCTGTAATGACAGCACTATAGGGCGGAGTCCGTTTCTTTTTGACCAGAGATGTACATAGCATATCGGCGGCTACGGATATAATGACAGCAATGCCCGCGTTGATGATGCCTTTGATATCCATGGACCCGGCTGAAGCCAGAAGTACATAGCCAAGCATGCACAGGGTGACATACCCTTTGGGCGTTTTGATCCATTGTTTAACCTTTTTCAATGTGTATCCCTCCAAGCGTAACTGATGTTAAATCGGAAGTGATGAAGAGTCCCTTGAGCTTCACCTGGTCAATGAGCGCCGTCCCGTGCTCCACACCAGACAAGAAGCTGGCTGTCGAGAAGGCGTCCGCCATCATGGCATAAGGGGCAATCACGCTGCAGCTAACCATTTCCTGTGGTGATTCTGTGCTGCCCGGGTCAATAATATGATGAGTCTCCGGGTGGATGGGGCTTCTGCGTTCATAGCTTCCGGAAGTGCAGATGGCCTCATTGGAAAGTTCAATCGTGTAAAGAATTTGTTCCGGATTCACAGGATGCTGAATGCCGATCCGCCACTTGCTCCCGGTTTCATTCAAGCCTCCGGCATACAGATCGCCCCCCGCATTGACGACAAAGCCATCAAAAGCCCGCAGCTCATGTGCGGCTAAATCAATGGCAAATCCTTTGGCAACCGCTCCTAAATCAATGACCAGCGGTTTCTGTAAATATAGCGTATGCTTCTCCTCATCCAGGATAATATCCCGGTAGGAGGCGGAAGAAGAGATAGAGCTGTGCATCGCTTGCCGGGTTAAATAATGCTCATTAAAACCCAAGTTCTCCAGCGCTTGTCCCACGGTGGGATCGAATAAGCCATCTGTCCATTCAGCCATCTCCAGGGCAAACTTCAGAGGTTCGTATAAAAACGGGCTAACCGGTACGGCGGTCTGAATCTGCCGTGCAGCCTGTACCAGCTCACTATCTGGGCTGAACCGGCTGCAGGCCTGCTCAACCTTGTGAAAGGCTTCGAACGCCCGTTCCAACGCTGCAGCAGCAGCTGATTCCTGTATGCTGCCGGTAATAACCTGAATTTCCACAGTGGTATCCATATACAATTTGGTCCGCTTCATGATACCCTCCGTTAAGCGTTCAACGCTTGGTCCAGCGCATTTTGGATAGCGTCTCTGAATGCCCGGGTGCTGTAGGTTGCGCCTGATACATTGTGAACCTTAGCACTTTGATTCTGTATAATCTCTTGGGGTAAGCCGGCTATATAGCCTTGGGAGTAGCGCATTCTGTAATTACTGACTTCTACGTCCGTAATTTTATCATTCTTGATGCTCACCGCTACCTGAATAGATCCCCGCCGGTTGTTTCCTGCGCCGTAGAAAGTTCCACTTTTATATTTGCTTTTGACCATGGGAGCGGGGGAAGCAGTGGCAGCTTTGGGCTTGACCTTAGTGCTGGCCGGATTGCTGGTTGGCTTGCTGACTTTAACACTGACCTGACTGCCGACCGGCTGGCTATCCAGCTTGCTGCTCTGATTCCCGGATGAGCCGCTTACCTGGCTATAGGGTACGGGCTGCTGAATAGCCGCCAGCGTGTCGGTTGAATAATATCCTGCAGTGTAGATCGCCCCAATTGCAGCGGAACACAGGATAACCCATTTGCTGTTCATCTTCGCCATATCGATTAATCCCTCCAATAGAATGCTCGTGTGAATACTCTAAGTATAAGAAGGGATTATTGAGATTTTCTTAAAATATAAGAAAGTATAAGTTTCACCCTATATTTATCCTTATATTTCTCGCTGAAACGGATACCGTCCTTTTGAGGACGGCGCAGCCGGTTCTACTTGAAAAGACACAGCCGGAGAGAACACTACAACTTTTTGGGGAAAATGAGCTGAAATTCTGTGCCGCTCCCCTCCTGTGAGGTGACACGGATTGTCCCGTTATGGGCAAGTACGATCCATTCGGCGATAGACAGGCCAAGGCCGGTTCCGCCTTCGGTGCGGGATCTGCTCTTATCTCCGCGATAGAAGCGTTCAAACACATGCGGAAGATCTTCCGGGCTGATCCCGCAGCCGCTGTCTTTCACGAGGACACGGACAGAGTGGGGAGAAGTGTGGCAGGTCAGGTTGATGAATCCGTCCGGGGGAGTGAACTTCAGCGCATTATCCAATAAAATAATAAACAATTGTCTTAGGCGGTTGTCGTCACCCTCGATTTCGGCAGGCTGGAAATGGGAATGAATCTGAATAGACTTGGTTTCGGCCAAGAGCCCGAACTGCTCGGTGATCTCTTGAAGGAGGAGATGCAGCGGAACCGGGGCAGCGTGAATTTGAAGCTGGTTGGAGTCGGTTCTTGCTAGGGTCAGCAGATCATCAATCAGCCGGCCCATGCGTTTACTTTCTTTTAGGATCAGCGCAATGTTCTGGCTCTCCTCTTCAATAGTATGCTGGGGATGACGGAACAACAGCTCGGTGCGGGTCTGGATCACAGCAGTTGGCGTGCGCAGTTCATGAGAGGCATCCGCAACAAACTGCTGCTGCTTGTTCCAAGACCGCCGGATCGGAACAAGGGCATGCCCTGCCAGGAAGAAGCCGATGAGTATCGAAAAGAGTACGCCTGCGGCGCATCCTATAGCGAGGTCCATACGGAGTGAACCGAGCATTTTGTTCTCCTCTTCCAGATTTCTGACCACAACTACATAAGCGGTATGAAAGGCTGCAGGGGAGCCAGCCGTTACTTCAGAGGGGTTAGCAAAACCCAAAGACAGGTATTCCCGGTCGTCGCCGGTCTCCACAGTCCTGGGTGAACTCCCGGCGGCAGCATCTTTGAATCGCTGGGCCTCTTCACGGGTGAAGCCTTGCTTCGGATATTGAATCATCAGCTTTCCTTGCCGGTCCCAGAAGAAATAGGAGGTTCTCCGGTCGGCATCCGGTTCGGGGTGGTCTTCTTGAAGCATCTGGTCGATGGAAGCCCTTTGCATCGTTTTGGCTGTATTCAGGATCGCTTCATCTGCTTCATGATATAACCGGTAGCGGAGATGGATATACAGGACGAAGCCTGATACAAGTAAAATGAATACAAGAACTGCTGAGTTCAGCAATACTAACTGACGGCGGGTTCTACTGAACATGGGCTTCTCCTTTCAGCAGATACCCCACTCCGCGGATGGTCTTCAGATAGAGATCGCCTCCATACGGAGCCAGCTTCTTGCGCAGATGGTGGACATAGACATCCACGGCAGAAGAAGCCGATTCTGAATCGAAGCCCCATATCCGTTCGAAGATTTGTTCCCGCGATAAAATCTGATCTTTGTTGCACAGCAAAAATTCCAACAGCTCGTATTCTTTGGGGGTGAGCTTCAAAGCTTCCTCACCGGCATAGGCATCTCTCAAAGAGGAGATCAATTGAATCTCGCCGCAGGTCATATTGCCCTCCAGATTCACGTTTCCCCGGCGCCGCAATACGGCCCTTGTTCTGGCGAGCAGCAGGCTTGCAGCAAAGGGTTTTGTCACATAATCATCTGCACCGGCATCCAGTCCCCTCACAGAGTCCTCGACGCTGTCTTTTGCCGTAAGCATAATGATGGGTGTCGCCACCTGCTTCTCCCGCAGCTGCTTGACGATTTGAAGACCGTTCATTCCCGGCAGCATGATATCAAGCACGATAAGATCATAGCTTCCGTTCTCTGCCAAGTAGTAACCTTCATCCCCATTCGAAGCCCCTGTTGCTTCAAAGGATTCATTATCATAGATTTCAATGATCGCTTCGAGCAATGGAAGTTCGTCTTCAACAATTAGTATTTTCATCCGAATCCCCTCTGATTTCATTCTGCTTTCATTCTGCTTTCATAGTATCAGTTGCAGATTAATTTTTTATTAAAGCTGTGCCAGTAACCGCTTGACCTTGCATTATAGTTCATTGATAATCACAAAAAGTGCTCCTTAGCAGAGCACCCTTGTCTTGAGGCTATGAAGATGATTGGTCTAGATAACGTAGGGGGTAGCCTCCATGGCTTCAGCCTTGGTTACGGCCTCCGCGAGGGTCATGCCCGTAAAAGCCTGTGCATGCAGGAAGCGTCCGCTTTTCTTGTCATCCACAAAAGCGCCCACTGCAATCCCGGGAATTACGCTTTCTACCGGGCTGGTGGCGTTCGGTCCGCCGAGATCCGTTCTGCACCAGCCGGGATCGGTTAAGCTAAGGATGACATCAGTTCCATCCAGCCGGGATGCCAGATCTTTGGTGAATTTGTCGAGGGCGGCTTTACTGGCTGCATAACCTGACTGCTCAGGCTCGTTTTTGATGCCACTGGTGGTGTTGATTACCCGCCCGAAACCACGCTCGATCATTTTTGGAATAAAACGGTTACAAATGGTGGCAACGGAAATGAAATTAATCCGGAAGCTTTGTTCATAATCATCAACCGGCGTGTTCCAGTAATCCGCTCTATAGGCAATTTGGACAGCTGCATTGTTAAATACAATATCCACAACCGTACGCTTATCCTCAATTTCATCCAGCATGGCAACCACTTCTTCATGTTTGCCAAGCTCGGCCTGCACACAATAGGCTTCAACCCCTAATGCCTTAACTTCTTGCTCCACTGTTGCGGTATGTGCCAGGTCTCTGCTATGAAGTATAAGATTGCAGCCTTGCTCCGCCATAAATAAAGCGGTCTGATAACCTACACCTCTGCTTGCGCCTGTAATCAATGCCCATTTTCCTTTTACATTTACCAACGAAATCATCTCTCCTTCTGCTGTATGATGACTGCTGTGGTCCATAGGGAGTATCTGCGGCTCCATTCGTCAGTTTAGCATAATCAATTGCTGGTATACAGGGATTCCCCTCAAAAACAGAAGGGGATGACCCAAGCCGATTGCTGGCTTTGGAGTCATCCCCGTGTTTCTAATTATTTGGCTGATACTGATTTGTACCAATCGTTGACTTCCTTCGTGATTTGGTCGCCGCCGTTAGCTTTCCAGTTGGTGACGAATTCATCAAAGGCATCAACCGGCAATTTGCCGTAGATGATTTTGTTGAAGGTTTCCATCTCGGACTGGCGCAGCAGATTCCACTTGGAGACCATAGTCGGCGTGGCTGCTCCTGTGAAATAGTTCTGCTTGCGGATATCCAGTTGCGACATTACGATCTTGGCGGCAGCCCAGTTCTCCGGCTTGCGGAACTCAGCCATTTGTTTCTCATAAGGGGTAACCGGCTTTTCGCCGTTTGCCAGCTTAACAAGTGTTTTCATGTACAGATCAGGAATACGGGCCGGACCAGTCAGGAACGGGAATTCATTGTTGAAGTCTTTAATCTTCTCTTTATCACTGGTAGGCTGGCCATCAATAATATCCCAATCGTAGCCCTTGGCAAAGCCATATTCATATGGGCTGCCTGCGGTCGGATTCGCCACGTTATCGAGCAAATAGTTGTAGTACAGGAAGATCGCTTCCGGGTGCTTGGCATCTTTGTTGATCATAATACTGGCGTTGACACCGGAATTTTGCCATTTGGTGCCGATTTTGCCATCCGGTCCTGCGGGAACTGGATAAGCTTTGTACTTGGAGCCCGGCACATTCTTGAGCAGATCGGGAGCGGGCCAGTCTGGAACCCATTGGGCCCCTGGCAGAATGCCTGCCGTGCCTTTGGTCCAGCTCTCAGCGGATTTTCCTTCATCCCACAGAGCGGAGTCAGCATGGATATATCCTTTATCCATCCATTCTTTCAGCTTCGCCAGGGCTTGCTTGGCACCCGGGTTCACGGAGCCATACTCCAGATTGCCGTCTGCATCCTTGTTCCATTGCTCCTCGATGGTGCCGTAAGCTCCGAACAACCAGTCCAGCGAACCCATCCAGGTATTCGTATTATTTTTCAGTGAAATAGCCAGTGGAAATACTTTATCAGGAGCCAGGCCGTCAGGGTTCTGGTTCTTGAATTTGTCCATGATATTATCTAAGTCGGCAATGGTCTTGGGAGCCTCAAGATTCAGCTTCTCCATCCAGTCCTCGCGGAGCCAGAGAAGGGTATCGTCATTGTCCGTATATTCCATGATCGGCATATTATATTTCTTGCCGTCTCTCATGAAAGGATACCAGAGCTCAGGGTGCGCAGCGGCATGGTCCTTCAGCGTCTTGTTGGCGTATTTGTCAAACAGCTCATCAATCGCAATGAACTGGCCGGAATCAATTAATTGATTAGTCAGTACCGGATTGGTAGGTACCGATACGAAATCGGGAAGCTTCTCGCCTGAGGAGATCGCAAGCTGAAGCTTTTGTCTGTATTGGTCATCATTTGCAGGATACCAGGTATCTTTATGCTTGATTCCCAGGGTCTCCAGCATCCAGCGGTCATGTACATTGTTTTCCTTCGTGTCGCCCTGCACGTACTTCTTCGGCATTAAGACAGAGCTGATCTCAATCGGCGGATCATATTTGCCTTTGGCAAAGGCTGCGTCGGCTTCAGAGGTAGTGGCACTATTGGCGCTATCAGAATTAGAAGCGGCATTGCCTTTTGATGCATTGTCATTGGATGTTCCGCTACAGGCTGTCAATGTGACGAGAGCTGTAACAGCGAGCAACGAGCCAAATTTTTGGAATGTATTCATTCATCATGTCCCCCTACTGTGTATGATGCTTACATGTGTACTGTACCAACTTTGAGGGGAAGGCATCTATATGAGTTTCTTAGTTTCGATAGGACTCTATCATGCTATTTTTTTCCGTCCCTGTATTCCTGCGGTGTTACCCCAAACTGGCGTTTGAATACCTTGATGAAGTAGGCGGGGTCCATGTACCCAATGTCTGTGCTGATCTCATACACCTTTTTGGCGGTAGTCTTCAGCATATGGCAGGCCCGGTCCATACGCAGGCGCGAGATGTATTCACTGATGCCTTCACCTGTTTCGATCTTGTAGATCTTGGACAGATGGGTGGGATGCAGGTTGACATGGTCTGCCAGCACCCGCAAGGACACATCCAGATGCAGATTCTTATCTGTAAACTCCTGGATTTTCTTCACGTAGAGGGAACGGATGTCTTTGATTTCGCTGGAGGTTCCCTCTTTCAGCTTGCCAAGCACGCTCACGGACCATACTCTGAGCTTGTTGATGGAAGAGAAGGCTTCCCCGCTCTGCAGCGCTTCAATATCTGTCCCCAGCAGCTTCCCGAGCGTATGTCCATTCCGGTGTGCGAGGTTCGAGAAGGCCGCCGAGATTAAGAACCCGGCCTCCATGCAGTGCTCCCAGGATTCAGGCCATTTCTCATCCAGTTCTGCACATACATCCATCAGCTTGGTCTCGGCAGCTTCCCAATGTCCGGATTCCAGCAGATGAATCAGGGAAGGCGGTGTGTAGAGGGCATCCAGTGGTCCTTGTTCTGCCTGCTCGCCGGGTTCACTGACCCGCATCACGAATTCCCGCTCATCCCCGACAATCTGGCGGAAGTAGGCTGAAGCTTGGCGGAACCGGTCAGACAGCTGCTCAGGGAACTTGAACCATTCTGTGATGACTATAGACAGTGAACCCTTCAGGAATTGTTTGACCTTATATTGCAGCTGTACAGACAACTGCTCCAGAAGGCCTTCCTTCCCCAGATCTGCTGCCCGCTCCTTCAACTGAAGCAGAAAGACCAGATAGCCATGCTCTTCCTTGACACCCCAGACCTCCATGAATTCGCCAATAATCTCTTCCGCCATATTGATGACTGCATACTCAATGAGGGGCTGCCCGTTATTCTTGTACTGTCCGAATTCTTCTTCCAGCCTGACCAGCATCAAGGCACCGTCCCCGCGGCTGAAGGGAAGACCATAGCTCCCCAGCTTGCGTTCCCATTCGTCGGCTGACATCCGCTGCCCCTGAAGTGCACTCAGAAGCAACTGTCCGCGAAGCAGGGGCAGGTTCTCTCTCAGCGTATATTGGGTACGCTCCAGGGAACTGACCAGCTCCCATTCTGCATTCAATTGATCAATGGCGGTTTGGACGGCACCGAGTAATTCATGGTCTGTCGGAGGCTTAAGCAGGTAGTCCACTGCACTGTGCTGGATGGCTGTTTTGGCGAATTCGAACTCTGAATGCCCGGTTAAGATGATGCACTTGATTTTCTTGTCCCGTTTCCGTATTCGCTCAATTAGTTCAAGTCCCGTCATTTCAGGCATCTGAATATCTGAGATCACAATATCGATAGGGTGCGTTTCGATGATCTGAAGCGCCTCGGTAGCGGAATAGGCCTTGTGTACTTGTTCGATGCCCAGCGTGTGCCAGGGTTTGGTCATGGACAGGTTATCTACCCAGTGGGCTTCGTCGTCAACGATGATCATTTGCATGAAGTGTGGCTCCTTGTAGGTTAGTGTACGGATACTGCTCTTCCAGGGCCGGAATTTCCCAGATAATCTCTGTCCGGAAACCGCCTAGCGGGGATTCCCTGAAATGTAGACGGGAGAGGATGCCGAACTGGTGGATAAGCCGCTGATTCGTATTCCAAAGACCGCAGCCCATTTCCTCGCGCAGCGGCTCCCGCATCTTGCGGTTGAGCGCTTCCTGCTGGTCCTGGCTAAGACCCGGCCCGTCGTCGTCAATATACACCCGGCAGAAGCCTCCGGTACACTCGCCGCTGATCCGGATTTCACCGGAACTGTAAGATTTTCCGACCCCGTGGATGACGGAGTTCTCCACAATGGGCTGTAGCAGAAGACGAGGTATGGTCTGGGCCAGCATCTCCTTGGGGATATCGATATGATACTCAATGCGGCCATTGCGCAGCTTTTGAATATCCAAATAGTTGACCAGCAGTTTGACTTCGTCGTCCAGGGTGGCTGTATCCCGCTCCATGCGGGTGGTATAGCGATAGTAAGCGCTTAAGTTATAGGCCATCGATACCACGGCTTCTTCATCTTTCATTTGGGCCATGTTGATAATATATCCCAGGCAATTGTACAGAAAATGCGGATTGATCTGGGCTTGAAGCTGCTTCAGGGTAGCCTCACGGGCCCGGATTTTTTCGTTGAATACATTTTCTATCAGATCCTGAATCTGATGAGACATATCATTGAACCGGTGGAAGAGAAACGAAAATTCGTTTTGTTCCTCGGAGTGGAGGCGTACCGTGTAGTCTCCCCGCTGCACACGTCTAAGCCCTTTGATGAGCTTTTTGATGGGCTGTTGAACATTCCTGTACAGCAGGATAGAAGCCGAGATTCCAACAACAAACAGCAGAAGCATGGATACATAGAATAAATTGCGGCTGCCGGATATGGGCCCGAGGATACGGTCTAGCGGTACAACGTCAACCAGGTACCAGTCCAGATTGGAGGATTTCACCGAACTGACCAGATAATTTTTATTCTTCATTTTCACTACATGCTGTGTGCTGTTGTCCGGTGAATGCTCGTTCAGATAAGTAATCAGCTCACCCGTCAGTTGCTGGTCTGCACTGCGGTTCAGGATCGGCGCATTCCCTTTGTGATAGAAGAACGGATCACCTTGTCCCCCTGCCTTATACGTATCCAGCATGTTCTGGATATTCTCATAACTGAAGCTGGCTTCAACCACCAGATCACTTCCCGTGAACGTTCCCTGCGGAGCAATAGAATCGCTATAGAACCAGTAAAAGGCCTTGGTCTGCCCCGGATAACCGGATTTGCCGTCGCTGTATGTCCATTTACCGCTCATATTTTGCTTCAAGTAGTGTTCATCATAACCTGTGGGCTTGTCGTAATTGGAAATGACATCCTTATTCTGCTGGGAATATACAGCGTATCTGGAAGGCCAGATATCCGTTAACCCGGACTGGAGCATCATCTTCTCCTGAATGACATAACGGGTCTGCATGTGGTCGTAACGGTCTTCCCACATATTCAGACCATTGAATTTCCTGACATTCGGATCTTTGGAGAATACCAGGCTGAAATCCATCATCTGGTTGATCCGTGAATCAATTTGACTGGACAAAAAAGTCAGCTGTTTGGTGTTGGACTCCTGCAGCTCTTTACTGACTACATCGAAGGTAACGTTATTGGAATACGTATATACGATGATGATCGGAATAAACAGCACAATAATCAGACTGTTCATTTTGGCGAACAAACTAAATCTGCTCCAGGATTTTTCTTTAACGAAATGAATAGCTGTACTTAGACCCATGGTTGTCCCCCCAGACGAAGCCCTAATAAATCCCTATGCGAGCCTAATAAAGTAATATAGTCAAACCTGAGAAATGCTTGCTACTATTTATAGCAGAGATTCATACAACACACAAAATAATTTTTTGAAAGCGGGAGAGAGCGATGGAAGCTAACACTATACAGCAGGTGAATCCTGGAAAAACGCCGCGCTTATCGAGGAAAAAGAGGGTTAAGCAGCCGTGGGTGCTCCACTTTATGGTGCTGCCGGCGGCAGTTATGGTGTTTATTTTTTCTTATATCCCCATGGGCGGGATTCTTATGGCTTTTCAGGATTATAAGCCGGCGCTCGGATTCGCTGATTCTCCTTGGGTAGGACTCAAACATTTCGAATACATGTGGCAGAATGAATATTTCCTGCAGATTACATGGAATACGCTATTCTTTGCCTGCTCCAAGATGATCATGAACCTGGTCATTCCGTTTTTCTTCGCTTTACTGCTGAACGAGGTCAGAAAGATGGCGCTCAAACGAACCATTCAGACGCTGGTCTATCTGCCGCACTTTTTATCCTGGGTTACCCTGTCGGGGATTCTGATTGATATGCTTGCCCAGACGGGCCTGATCAACCAGTTCATCTCCAGTGTGTTCGGTGTTAAGCCGATCTTCTTCCTGGGCGACGGCAACTGGTTCCGGTTCACAATTATTTTCAGTGATGTCTGGAAGGAATTCGGCTTCAATATGATTATCTTCCTGGCCGCGTTATCCGGCATTAATCCTTCGCTGTACGAAGCAGCGGAAGTGGATGGGGCTGGACGCTGGAAGCAGACGATGTATATTACCATTCCGGCGTTGATTCCGATTGCCATCGTAGTGGCCACACTGGCACTGGGCAACGTGCTGAACGCGAACTTTGACCAAGTATTTAACCTGTATAGTCCTTTGATCTATCAGCAGGGCGATATTATTGACACCTTTGTGTACAGAGAAGGCCTGCTCAGCGGACAGTTCAGCTTTGCCACCGCGGTAAATCTGTTCAAATCGGCGATAAGCCTTATCTTGATCGTGATCTCCTATCGTCTGGCCTACCGGTTTGCCGGCTACAGAATCTTTTAGAAAGGATGACATTCTATGTATCACAAAACGGCGTCTTACCGCATATTCAGTATCTTCAATAATGTCTTCCTGACGGTTATTTCCGTGCTGTGCCTGCTTCCGCTGTATCATTTGCTGATGGTATCCCTCAGTTCGACGGCTCCGGCCAACGCAGGTCTGGTAACCTTTTGGCCTATCGGATTTACCCTTGAGGCTTATGCAAAAACATTTAACAACAGCAACTTTCTCTCCTCCTTATGGGTGTCTGTAGAACGGACCGTGCTCGGAACGGCGCTTGCCCTGGTTGTGAATACCATAGCTGCTTACGCGCTCTCCAAGGAAACCCGTGTATTTCGGGCACGGAATATTTATCTCTGGTACTTTGTCGTCACCATGCTGTTCAGCGGCGGCCTGATTCCAGGCTACATTCTGATACTGAAGCTTGGGCTGATGGATTCCCTGATGGCGCTGATCCTTCCGGGACTGGTCGCTGTGTTCAATATTATCCTGCTGCTGAATTTCTTCCGTACGGTGCCAAAGGATCTCGAAGAAGCGTCCTTTATTGACGGGGCTGGGCAATTCCGGACCTTTTATAGCGTGTATCTGCCGGTTTCCCTGCCTGTACTGGCCACAGTCTCCCTGTTTATTATGGTGGGGCATTGGAATTCCTATTTTGACGGGATTATCTATATCAGGGATGCATCCAAGCTCCCGCTGGCGACCTTTATGCAGACCATTATCGTACAGGCCGACATGTCGAAGCTCGATCCGACCGCCGTTGCCAATCTGTCGCAGCGGACGATCCGGGCGTCACAGATATTCATCAGTGCCTTGCCGATTTTGATGGTGTATCCTTTTTTACAGCGGTATTTTGTAACCGGGATTGTGGTCGGTGCTGTTAAAGAATAGCCGTTAAAAGTACAGTTTATCTGATCAGACGGATAACCCAAAGAAGCCGAGTCTCCCTTTTCAGGTGAGCATCGGCTTCTTTCTTGTGTAGATTATTTATGGTTTCCTTGTACAGGGGGATTGACCGCAGCACCGTTAGCGGATACGCCTACACCATCTGTATACACCATTTTCCCGCCGTAATATCCGGTTCCGAGCACGAGGCCGCAAGAGACAAGGGAGAGAACCAAGTACAGCACAAGCGGAACCTTTACAAAAGCACGTTTGCCTTTCCAGAACATCAGCAATCTCCATACAACGATCAGAGAAACGGCCCAAGCAGTCAGGGTGGCGAGTGTCTCGTGGGACTCAAAGAATGAAGTCACGCCGCGGGCGTCATCTTCCGGTCCGGTCGCTATAGCGATCCAGGAGCCCACTGCAGCAAGAAGCCACATCCATAACCCTCCGGCAGGATTCAAAGTGCGTTTTTTCAGGGCGATTACCAGATCATACCCAAAACCAATGATGATGAGCGCGATAGGGAAATGTACGACAATCGGGTGGATGTGGTTAAAAACTTCAGAAAACATAGTAAAACCTCCATTTTATTAAAAGATAAGATTTATATGCTTCGCGCAAACAATTATCCTTATCTTTCTCGCTGAAACGGATACCGTCCTTATCGGTCGGCGTAGCCGTTTCTACTTGAGTGGTTGTCTAAGGATTCGTCTGGCTTCAGGAAGGATCACCGTAAATGTGCTCCCCTGATTCAAAGTGCTGGTTACGACGATTCTGCCGCCGTGCCTGCTGACGATCTCGTACGCAATTGCGAGCCCCAGCCCAGTGCCGCCATGCTCTCTTGTTCGGGCTTGATCTACCCGGTAGAACCGTTCGAACAAGTGGGGAAGATCCTCCGCGGAAATCCCGCAGCCCGTATCCTGAATGATTACATTTACAGTGCTGTTGTCATTCCGGGAAATCCCCAGCGTGACCGTGCCTCCTTCCGCAGAGTATTTGATGGCATTGTCCAAAAGAATATATAGAAGCTGGTCAATCTGTTCGCTGTCACCCATACAGGTAAAGGCATCTTCCGTAGCCGCAATGTGGAGCTGCAGCTTCACATTTTTCTCTTGAGCCATAAGCTGCATTCTTGCGGCTGCAAAAGAAAGGCTATGCTGCAGGTCGAATACCTCCTGTCTCATCTGCTGCAGAGAGGCATCATTTCTGGCCAGGGTAAGCAGTTGTCCGGTTAAACGGGTCATGCGCTGTATTTCTTCTTTCATATCCTGAAGTACCGTCTGATGGACTGGTGAAAGCTTGTGCTGCTCCTCTTCCAGAATATCTACCGACAGCTGAAGTACACTTAAAGGTGTCCTTAGTTCATGAGAGGCGTAAGCCGTGAATTTCTGCTGTCTTGTGAACGCATGGTTAAGGGGGACCATAGCCCGGCCAGCCAGTATATATCCTACGATGGTGGCCACCGCCAGGAGGAGAAGGGTGATCCCGATGAGAAGCAGCCGCATCTCCTTCAATACATGTTCCTGTTTGCTCACCTCTTCCCCGAGCAAGAGAACAGGGTGCTTATTATCACCTGTCATCACACGCAGTATCGCATAATTCGCTCTGCTGTCCCCCGAAGAGATGCTTAAATGAACATAGTTGTTAATTCCTTGGGCATCCAGCAGCCGCTGGAAGGAAGGTTTGAGCAGCTGGTTATTTTCCCCTGGTGAATGAACGAAGATGGTCCATGAAAGATCTGTAATCACAGCAAATTGGTCACTCTGCAGATATTCCCATTCCATCCGTTGGCTGTTTTCCTGGCGCTGTTCCCGTATTTCCTCCTGTTCCTGCGGCTCCAGGGATGGATGGAGCCATTCGTTTACGGCCTTTTGCCCGGCGGACTCCAGATTATGACGCTCATCCCTATGCAGCACATCCGTTAGTACCCAATAGAAGGAAGCCGCCATGAGGAGCAGGATCAGTCCAATCATGGTGCTGTAAAAGATGGTTAATTGCCTGCGGGTATTAGGTATCATGGCTAGCTCCGGTATCTATCAGGCGGTAGCCTCTTCCATGCACACTCTTTATTAACTTCACGGGGAAGGGGTCATCCACTTTTTTGCGCAGCAGCTTGATCACCGCATCCACCGCATTCAGCGTAACATCGGCATTGTTGCCCCAGACATAATTAAGAATCCGCTCTCTGGACAGCACCTCATCGGGATGGCGCGCCAAAAACTCGAGAAGCTGAAACTCGCGGTTGGTCAGGGTAAAAGTGACTCCGGCACGTTCTGCTTCCTGTGTCGCCGGGTTCAGCCGCAGGCCGCTGACCGCATATTGGTTCACATATCCCTGCGTTTGTTTTCTGCGGTCCAAGGAGGTAATGCGGGCCAGTAATTCTTCAAAGGCGAAGGGCTTGATCATATAATCATCCGCCCCGGTGAGCAGTCCGCTGACACGGTCCTCAACCTCGCCGCGTGCGGTCAGCATTAGAATGGCCGTGTTGTCATTCAGACGGCGCTGCTGTCTGCACAGCTCAAGGCCGGTCTTGCCGGGAAGCATCCAGTCCAGAATGTAGAGATCAAATTCTGCGGAAGAGAAGAACACTTCCGCTTCATCCGAGTTGCGGGCCCATTCTGCCAGATGTCCTGCAAGCTGCAGCTTGTATTGGATCATATACCCGAGTTTGGTATCGTCTTCTACTAATAGAATGCGCATGGTTGCCTCCTCAGGAGCTCTATATATGGCTCATTATATCCTGTAATCATGAAAAAATAATGAAATCACTGCAGACACCAAAAAGAGCAGCGTGCATCACTACGCTGCTCCAACAATAGTATTAGAGGTGGTCAGGGAATGGGATTCAGACTCCCGAGCGACTCTACTGCAAATACAGGCACGTACTGCTCTCCTGCATCGGTTCCTGCATAGTCGTAGCCATACTGGAATTGGCCGGTTGCCAAGGCTGGCCCGGTAACCGTGCCCACATTTCCTTGCAGGGCCAGTAAACGTCCATTCGCGCTTGCTACGGGCCGTCCGGTGGAATCGATATAAATATCCACCTTCAGGGTAACGGTCTCCAGGGGATGAAGCTCCAGCTCAGAGGCGTCAATAAGCGGATACTCCTGATAGATTTCGGAGAACTGGTAAGCTCCATTGGTCTGACGGAATATGGCAGTCTGGCCCTCGGAACCGTCACCCATATCTGCATTTGCGACACGGATGGAAGCATCGTCCGGCTGCAACTCGTAGCTGTTACCGGCAAACGAGAACAGCAGGGAGATTCCTTCAGGCTTGACGGCATAGCCCGTGAAGGAGGTCCGCCCGTCTTCACGGCTGCCTGCAGCCACTACCACGGGTACTTCGGAGTAGGCGGACAATGGGTCATCAAAAGTAAGGCTGCTGAGACTTTCGAAGTCCGGCACAGCATCTCCGGTCCGTGTAGAAACGATGCCGTCATTGCTCAAATCCGCATAGTAAATGTGTCCGCTGCTGTCCGTTCCGGCTACAGCAATCCGTGCACCGTAACGCCCGCTGACGGAGACAACATGCGTATATTTACCCGGCTCCTCCCCGCCGGGTAGGAGCCGTACTGGCTCGGCAATGTTCCATGCGAGCTGTGCTGCGGCGATTTCTGCCGTTGTATCCTGAAGGGGAGCCAGGTCGCTATACCGCTGAATGGCCTCCGCGTACCCGCCACTGCGCACCAGCCTCGCGGCGCTTCTGAGCAGCTTGGAGGTGGTGCTGTCGATTAGAGTCATCACTTTGGAGGAAGCAATACCGGCCGAGGCGGCATATTGGCGGTACGCTGCAGCATGAGTGGAGAACGCGGCAATCTGGTCACCATCCACATCTTTGTCCAGAATGATCTTGGCGCTCTTCTCAACCTGGCTGGCTATCCAAGGTGCTGTGTAGCTGTGGCTGCTGTAGGCACTGTTAAGGGACAACGCGAAATCCAGCATGGGAGAGAAGCTGCCTGCTGCTGCTAGAGCCTTGAGCCGGGTAGAGTCATGCACTTGGAATTGTGTATCCAGCAATTCTTCTTTGGCATCAGCTCCGCCTAAATATACATCGGGGATCCGAAGCAGATTCCATTTGAAGCTGTCATCGTCATTACCAGTATTGCTCTGGCTGGCTTGCAGCTCGGCAAGGAACTGTCCCTTGAACTGCTGAAAACCTGTCCCCAGTTGATCCGAAATGCCTGAATCCGCTGACAGCTGGCGATAAAAAGCTTCATAGGGTCCGCCTGGTTTCAAATATTGGCTTTTCAGATTCACCAGAGAGGCATAGCTCTCCATAAAGCCGCCAAAATCCTTGGTCACCAGCTGGTCTTTAATCTTAAGTACCAGAGTGCTCAGTCCACTGCGGATGGCCGTAATCGGAGCCAGCTCCTTAAGCCTTGCGGCAATTAGTCCTTCTTTGTAGAGAATGGAAGCATTCGATGCCGCCAGGCGGTACTGATTCTCTGCGGCAATCTGGTCACCGGCGGCATAGAGTCGCTCCGCTTCCCTCACGGTCTCTATCTTGTTCTGGAGCCTGAGGCCCTTCTGTCCCAGCAGCACCAGCATGAGCATACACAAAATGATCATAATATTCCGCAGGGTTAAGGCTTGTTTGATCGTCATACTATAGCAGCCCCTTTGTAATTCCAGTACTTATCCGGCTTGCAGTACTCTATTTAGAAATCGGGGTCCCAGCGGTATTTGGCTTCACGGACTTCCGCCACCTTGAGGTCGAGCCCGTTCCAGGCCTCGTAGGGACTGGCGGATATCATTCTGCTCAGCCGCAAAAAACGGTCCTTAGGCAGATCCTGTATGTATCTCCCGATCATGCCGGAGTAGAGCAGCGCGTAACGCTTCAGCCGCACTGCCGCTCCAGCTACAGCAGCCAGAATGGCTGCGCCTTTATCCATTTGAAGAATCTGTACTTCGTAGGTTTTGACATAGCGCAGTGTGCGGTCCTTGATAAGCTCCGGACGCACTTTGGCAATCTCGCCGATATATTCAGCGAGTAGCGGTTCGAAGTCCTTAAGCAGCAGCTGCTCTAGCTCCAGATTCATATCCTTGCGCAGCTGGAAACCGTGCAGCAGAGCGACACGCTGGCGGGCGACCCGGTCGCCGCGCAGCAGGACCGAGAGTTCGCGCAGCTTCTCATAGGCCAGCACATCGTTCTCACGCAGTACAGATACCGCCTCCTGGCGGTTGATCTCCAGGCCTTCCCTGATGCTGTCTATGTTACGGCCCAGCAGCTCATTCAGGGCATACAGATTTTCGTTCTGCCGCACTTTCCGCTGCATGAACAAGAGCAGACCGGCCAGAACGATGCCGCCGGCACCGCACAAGGCCATCTGCTGCAGACTTTGGCCGAAATAGACTGATCCCAGGGTGAGCAGCAGAACGAGCAGGAGCCGGGTATGCATTTTGCGTCCCGCAAGAGAAACAGACTGCTTCTCCACCGGGGTCAGCGAGGCATGGCCGCATTTGCTGCACCGTTCTTCACCGAGCGCAGTATAACGGCCGCACCGGCGGCAGATACGCAGCTTGTCAAAGGCATACCTTGGAGTCTTGAAGGGCCGGAACGTCACGGGTTTCTTCTTATTTACCGGCATGGTCGCCTCCGTTCAGCGCAGCGAGCAAGCGCTCCTCAATATCATCACGGGTCAGCGGTTTTCGCTGCCGGAAGGCATAGATAATCATCTGAATAACTGCATAAAGAAACGTAATGCCGAGAATGGCGTATGAAATCATGTAACTCTTCCTTTCTGGTTGGAAGCTGGCCGCCCTAAAGTTGAAGTTTGCAAGGTTTAATTATATCATAATGGCATGCTATTGACAGAATTTAGCTATACCGACAACCCTGCCGTATTTGCCTAATTTAACACAAGAGGAGCCCTATTTATGCTTCGTACACCGATTCATATTTCAAAAACAGCCAAGAACATACTGCGGCATGTTCTCCCGCTGCTGCTGGTATTGTGCATCGCAGCTGCGCCGTTTGCAGCCGGGACAGCCCGCGCGGCATCACCCGCACCTTCCCATATTGATGCTGTACTGCTGATTGATGTCAGCAATTCAATGAATAAGAGTGACAAGAACAAGATTGCAAATGAAGCGATGAAAATGTTCATAGATATGCTATCCGCGCAAGGGGATAAGGTCGGAATTGTGGCCTATACCGACAAGGTGCAGCGGGAGAAGGCCCTTCTGCAAATCGGCTCCGCTGCCGACAAACAGGATTTGAAAGATTTCATTGACGGCCTCGACCGGGGCGCCTATACGGATATTGCCGTCGGGATGGAAGAGGCTGTAAAGGTACTGGAGAACGGCAGCGACCCGGCACATGAGCCGATGATCGTCATGCTGGCTGACGGCAACAATGATCTTAATGAAGCAACAGGCCGCACGCAGAGCCAGTCGGATCAGGAATTGGACGCTGCGGTAGCAACCGCCAAGCAGAAAGGCTACCCGGTCTATACTATAGGTCTTAATGCTGATGGAAAGCTGAATAAGGAGATTCTGGCCGGGCTGTCCAACCAGACAGGCGGCAAGGCGTTCACCACCGATTCGGCGGATGACCTGCCGCAGATTCTTAGCGAAATTTTTGCCGACCATTTGAAACTGAAGGTGGTTCCGGTACAATCCATCACAGCCAACGGCAGCTACCAGGAGGTTACAGTAAATGTTCCCAATGGAAGCGTGCTAGAGGCGAATATCTCCATTATGTCTGCACAGTCGGTTACGGCGAAGCTTAGTGATCCCTCCGGCAAGGAAGTGGCTATTCCGTCTAAAGATGTGCTGCTCTCCAAGTCCAGCTCGTACAGCTTGATCAAGCTGCTGTCCCCGGAGCAAGGGGACTGGAAGCTTCAGGTCAAGGGTGTGCCGAAGGATAAGATCGATATTAATCTTGTATTCAACTATGATCTCGAGCTGAAGCTGGACGCACTTTCATCCAAAACCTACCAGAAAGGCGATACTGTAGATATCTCATCCCATCTGTTCAGCAATGGGACTCAGGTTACGCTCAGCAATTTGTATCAAGATATGAAGGCGGTGCTGCTTGTCACGGATACCGATACGGGTCAAGTGCTGGAGCTTCCGATGGATAACAAAGGTGCGGTGTTCAAGGGTTCTTATAAGATTGCCGAGAACCATAAGTATGAGCTGAAGGTGCGGGCGGAGGAGAGCAGCTTCTACCGCGAAAGTGATGTGCTTGTGATTAATGCCAAGACAGGGACGGTGGCTACCGCCCCGCCAGCAGGAACGGGCAGCACTGAGCCTGCACAGGATAATTCTTCTAATAAAACTCTCTACTACATTATCGGCGGTGTTGTACTGGTACTGGCGGCGGCAGTGGTGCTGTGGATGCTCCGGCAAAAGTCAAACCGCGGATTCGTAGGGCAGATGGTAGTGGAAGTTCTGGACGGCAATACCGGCGAGAAAACCTATCCGCAGTACAAGAAGCTCTCAGCTTTCCGGGGCAGATTCACCCTGCATCAGCTGCTGCAGCTGGCGCCTGAGCTGAAAGAGAGCGAGAAGCTTGTATTTACGCCGGGCAACAATGACCGTCTCATGCTGCGCGGCAGCGAGGGGATTTCGGTCGAAAAATCAGGACGCGCAGCCGATGTGACGCGCGGCCTGGAACTGAAGAGCGGCGACCGTATTTCCGTAGCCCTGGCTACGGTGGACAAGACGATTTTACTGGAGTATTTGATATAAGGGGGAGCACTTATGAAACCGGTAGTTAGAGAACATATTCAGCAGCTTGACGTATCGCTGGGCGGAGGAATCGTCAGCGACAAAATCCGGGTAGATACGATTGATAACCCTATCCTCATTATTGGCCTTGGCGGTACGGGCATTGACGCCCTGCTGCGGCTGAAATATCAGATTAACCGACGCTTCAAGCTGCCGGAGGATCCGTTGTCCAAGAAGAAACGGGATAAGCCCGATAATGTGGAGTTCCTTGCATTCGAGACAAATGAGCAGGATCGGGGGAAGAGGTACAAGGGCATCGGCCTCGACCCGCAGAATGAATTTGTGCTGCTGGCTAATGCAGAAATCGGCGGACTGCTGCAGAACCGCAGTATTTTGGAGCCTTACATTACGGATTGGCTGTCGCCGGAGCTGAGTATTACCGATGGCATGAACGGAGCTGCCGGAGTGCGCCAGGCCGGACGCCTGCTGCTGTTCACGAAGATCAACCAGGTTGTAGCGGCTATCGACAAGAAGATTAAGACGCTGTCTGTCGGCACCAGCAAGAAGCTGATGGTATTCCTGCTGACCGGCTTGTCCGGCGGAACAGGCAGCGGTGCTTTTCTGGATATTGCCTATATCGTACGCGGGATTATTGAACGGGACTATGGCTCAGCCGGTATCGACCGTGTGAATACGCTTGGATATCTGTTTACACCGGATGTGAATCTGGCGAACAAAAGCCTGAGCGAGCATACCCGCGAATATATCCGCAAGAATGGCTATGCGGCGCTCAAAGAGCTGGACTACTGGATGAACGTGGATAGCCGGGGGGAGCGGTTCCGCCAGCAGTACGGCAATATCCTGACCGTGAATTCGCCGCTGCCTCCGTTCAACCTGTGCCATCTGATCTCCGCGACTAATACCGAAGGCAAGCTGCTGGAGAATGCCTATGACTACTGCATGAATGTAACTGCGGAGAATATCACGAACTTCATGGCCAGCGAGGAAAAGCAGTCGGGTGAGGAATTCGCCATCCACGACTATATCAGCAACATCCGCACGAATATTGCGCAGATGAATAAGACCTACCCTGCCAATTATGAATACAACATCATCGGTGCTTCGTCCGCAGTACTGCCGATTGAGGAAATGACAACGTATCTGGCATTCCGCCTGTTTGACAAGATGGACAAAATGTTCCAGCAGGCTCCGGGACAGGAGGATGTGGAGAAGCTTGCGCGCAAGCTTGGGATTGATCTCGACAGCATGATCAAGACCTTCGAATCCCGTGTGCCAGAGCCGCTGCCCGGCTATGAGAATAGTGAACGCCTGAGCCACAGCAATGTCATTAAGCACCAGGTGGTGGACATGGATACGGAGCTGGAGCAGAACTTTCTGGCCCGTGCCCGTGAGGAATATATCAAGTCCAAAAAGCAGCTCCCCGGAGAGATTACCGCACGCTTCGGCGAGGAGCTGGAGCGTATCTTCCTGCATCCCGAGCAAGGCCCGTTCTATGTGTCACGGCTGCTCTATACCGAGAAGGGTTTCTGTATTCTGAAGCTGATTCAGTCCTATATTGAAGCGCTGCGCGAGAGCCTGCTGCGTCTGCCGCGCGATATTGAGACAGCGCAGGACAGCGCGCAGGAGAAGCTGGGCGATGCGCGGAGCGCTTTTGTCTCAAAAGAGAAGAAGAAGAATGCGTATATTGAAGCCAAAATCAATGAGTACTGGCTGCATGCCGACGTGGAACGCACCGAACAGATGATTGAGTTCTATGAAGACCTGTTTGAGCTGCTGAATGAAGAGAATAACCGGATTTACGGTGTATTCACAGAGATCCTCAGTGCGCTCAGCACGATCTTCGAGAAGAATGGGGACATTCTGATTAATGGCGAAGAGCAGGCTGACCAAAAAGGCAACAAAACCTACTATTGGAATATCGTTAACGTGCCGGATATTGCCTCTACCATTTCCAAAGTGATGGATCAAAAGGACGGTGACGACCTGATCCGCGACTTCACACGGGAGATGCTGAAGCATTCCGGGCGCTGGGTCAAGGAGCAGGAAATCGACATCGTACGCTCTATTTCAGAGTTCCTAAGTGATAAATTCGGTGACCTGATTACCCGTTCCATGGAAGAATTCCTGGTGATGAAATATGGCCGTGAAGAGCCGCTGGACAAATTCGTGGAGCGGATTATCGCCGGACGTCTGGATGAGGATGCGGTGCCGATCTTCCACCTCAGTAACAGCTCCGGCAGTTTGCATTTTCCTTCGTGGGGTTTTGTCTCTGTACCGGTTAAGGCACCGGGCATTCTGAAGGGAATCCGGAATTACCAGAACAATGCGCTGGGCAAATCGCAGTTTACAATTAAGGAAAGCGAAGTCAAAAACCGGATATTCTGGCTCAATACGCGCAATGGGGTGCCGCTGTTCGTATATACGCCTCTTCGGGTATTCGAGGAGAATTATGAACGGACGATTCTGGACAAGGAAGGCATCGGCCGCCATCTGGTGATGACTGACAAGGACAACTGGACCTATCTGCCTTCGCCGATTCCGGAGAAATCATGGGGCGATACCTACATTAATACCCGTGTCCGGGATTATAATGCCAGAATCCGGGCTGATTTTGCCAGAGCGCTGGAGATCGGGGTTATTATTGAAAAAGGCCTCGACGAAAATACCAGCAGCCGCTTCTCAGTCGTCTTCACCAAGCCGTTTGATGTGGATAAAATGCTTAGCGGCTACGACCTGCAGCTTGGTATGTCGCGTCCGAATCTTGGCGAAGTGAAAAAGGCGGCCGATGAGCTGAAGTCGCTGCGGGTAAGCGGACTGGAACGCGAAGGGGTTAAAGACATTTTTGGCAGCATCAATAAGGATCTGGCCCAGGAAAATCTCATTCGTTCGCCGCAGCTGATTACGCGGGTCCGGGAGGAATTGGCCAAATATGATGCGCTGGCAGCGAAGGCGGCCGAGCTGGATGGACTGCTCCATCAATATCTCGATGAAGACAAGTGGATCGATCAGTTTATGGAAGCTCTATATACGGATACCATCACCAAAAAGGGTGCCCTCTACGTCTATGACCGTGACGAGGACGAGGATGCCTGGGAGCCATTCGCCAACTTAATGAAGGAACGCAGCTATGTGGAGTATGCCGTCTACCGCCATTTCCGCGGACTGGATGAGAAAAGCCGCAGCGTCTTGCTGCGCAAGGCGGCGCGCCGTGCCGGGGAAATGACTGCTGCGGAGGATGTGACTCCGCTGCTGTATAAGCTGGAAGGACTGTATGTCACCTTCCTGGAAGCACGCGACAGTCTGGAATATGAGCGGGTAGAGTATGCGGACGGCGATGAAATGTACAGCTTCTACAAGAGCCTGACCGGCAAGCTTGGCAGTATCCGCAGAAAGCTGAAGTAGCCCTATGATCAAAGCACAGGCGTTAACCTATTCACAGCAATATGCGGCGCAGGAAGAGGCGCAGCGCAGTAAAGGGGACGGGCGCAGCAGTATTCATTATCCTGCCCTGTTCCTGTTCCTGGGTGACAAGGTGGCTCCGGCCATCGGCCCGGTGCTGGACAGCTGTGAGCGGAAATGGGACAATGCGGGCGGTATTATGGCGCTGCATGCCGCGTCCGGCGTGGACACAAGACAGACTGGCGGTGGCACTGAGGCTCACGGTCAGGTTCAGATTGAAGCCGGAAATGCCCGTTACGGAGATCAGGTGCAGTCTGAAAGCGGCAGAAGAGAGCGTGTTCTGGCCATGGCTCTGCCGGAAACGGCGGGGCGTGATCCCCGCACCGTTCGTCAGGATATCTATCGCGAGTTTCAGGAAGATCGCCGGTTCCTGGCCGGAATGAACCGGATCCTGCGGCGTTTAAGCAACAGCATAGCCGATTATGGACGGCTCTATTCTTCATTTGACGTCATCCATCTCACAATTATTACACGGGTTGATGACCCGCTTAATGTGCTGCTGCCGGAGGTTGCCCTGCTGGCCCGCGCTGTGCTCAGCCAATCGTTCAAGTCGGTGCAGACCGACCTGTACGCGCTGATCAATGAGCGGGAGCAGGGGGACAACTTTGGCTATTCCAGCTCGGTCGGGCTGGCTTTTCTGCGTGAGTTGGACGGGATGCAGCAGCCGGATTATGCCTTCAGTGCTCCATTACTGGTCACAGAGGACGGGTTGTCCATACCGGTGGCCCATAATCCTTCTCCGCTGTTCGATCTCGTCTATCTGCTCTCAGACAAGAATGAGCGGGGCATGATGTCCGCTCACGGTATGGACGACAACTATGCAATCATCGCTCATATCAGCCTGCTCAAGAACCGTGTACGTCCGGCTACAGATACGGCTACGGGACATGGCGGCTACAACAATATGACCTTCAAAAGCGGTATCCGGGGCAGCTCCGGAAGACAGGGGTATGCCTCCGCCGGGTTCTCGGCAGTGCGCAGGCCGAACCGGCAAATCGCTCTCGCGGTGCTGGCTCATGCTTTTCATTATCTGGCCGAAGCCCTGAAGGAAGGCGGATGCGCCAGTCTCCGCGAGCGGCAGGCGTTACTTGGCCTAAGCACCGATTCCCTGCGGGAACGGGCAGCTTCGCTGCTACCGGATGAGGCGGGAATTGAAGAGATGACCGGGCTGATGAGTCACGGCCGGCCCTCTTATAGTGAGCTGAAGCCGCTGTCGCTGCGCGAGGCCGAGGTGTTGCTGTTCGGAGACGGCGGGCAGGCCTATTTCCGCAGCAACTTTGCGGAGGTGGCATCGCGGCGGGCAGCGGCTTTGGACCCTGCCCGCGAGTGGGCCGCTGTACTGGCGGGTCAGGAGCAGGCGGTTCCGCCGCTGACCTTCTACCAGCTGGCGGAATGGACCGCCGAGCAGGGCGGCGGCAGTGTGCTGCATGCGCTGCGCCAGCATATGGCTGGACTCCGGTCGGCGATTCTCTCCGCGCAGGAGGAGCTGGACCAGCTCTACGCGGAGAGTGTGGAGCGCCAGCCGTTCCAGCGTGTGCCGCTGCTGGACAAACGGACGGTGCGCAATTTCATTCATTATTTATTCGCAAGTGTATATGGCAGGAAATATGAGCTGCTGCGCATGGAGAGTGAGCTCACGCTATGCCTGCGCTACGATGAGGCGCTGGAGCAACTGCATGCGGACAGCAAAGCCAAGGTGTCAACCATGGAAGCGCTGGATGAGGAGCTGCGCAGCCTGGCGCTTGCCAGCATCGGCCGCACAAGCGAGACGGTGGAACAGAACATTATGGAGTATTACCGGACCGTCACGGAAGAAGTTATGCGGGATATAGAAGCGCGGCGGGGTCCCGGTGTTTTCTTCAGCGAGCGTTTCCTCGGGAGTGTCTCCGAGCTGCTCCGCCAAGGAGGGGCCGCAGTAGCGGAACGGCTGATTGAGTTGTGCCGCCGCGAGCTGCTGACGGCGGAGCCGTTCGCCTTGCCGTTTGAGGAAGAACTGCTGCGGCGCGCCAATGTCGCGGCGGCTTACGAGAACCGTGAGATTGTCTCCAAGGAGGAGCTGTTCAAACGGCTCTACCGCAGCCTGGAGGAAGAAGCGAGCATCAACGTCCGCTTGTTCGAATATACGCAGGAGCACCGTCATGAGGAGAAATATTTCTTCGGCGACAGCGGCTCCGAATTCCTGCGTTATGCCTTCAGTGCCGATGAGACGACGCGCATATACCGTCTCGGTTTGGTGCATGAACAGCGCAGAAGCGGTGTCGAGAAGCTGAACCTGATGGGCGGCTTCCATCTGGAGGATCTGCTCTACTACCGCAACAGCAAAGTCTACTATGAGACCTACGCGAGCAACGGTTACCGGCTGCACGGAGTAGCCGAGGACCAGTTACCGGAGCTGAGATAGGTGGAGTGGAAGCAGATCGGGATGGACATCTGGATTTAACGGACTGAGGAACACTTATTTCTATCGAAAATCACTTTTTCTCCAGCTAACGGACACCAGAGCCCTTATAGGCGGATATTGAGCCCATTGAATTCCGCTAGAGAGAGGTTAAGTGCGTCACGGTCCGTTAGCCGGTTTAAAGGTCTCTTTTTTGAAAATAAAGGTTTTACGGTCCGTAAGGATCAGACTCACTTTAAGTTATTTCTCTTCATCGAAATACAGAGGGTCTGACCTTACTCACAGATTTAGAACAGAGGTTGAATTCATATCTGCTCAATTCAAGCTTTTCCGGGAAAGGATGGTATCGATGCAGCGAAAAATCAATCTGCTATTGCTCCTCTTCAGTCTGCTGGGCGGTGGGATTGCCTTTGTGCTGGGTGAGCTGCTGCTGGACAGCAGGCCTTATGATCTGCCGTCGATTGTACTGATCGGCATCTATTTTGCCATTGTGGCCCTTGGGGTCGGAGTGGGCAGCTTGCTTGCGGAGATCATTTCGCCCAGACTGAACGGCCTGTCGTGGAAGCAGCGGTATCTGGGGTTATCTTGGAAGCTGCTGCCTTTAACGCTGGTGCTGCTGTTCGGGGTTGGTACGGTAACCGAATTCGTGTACGAGCTGAACTTCGGCGGAGTGCGACCGGTTAAAGATGTAGTCATGGTCATTGATGACTCTGGCAGCATGATGCAGAGCGATCCGGGCAACAGCCGTTACACGGCTGCAGAAACACTGGTACAGCGTATGGATGAAGATAACCGGGTGGCCGTAGTAACGTTCAGTCAGGAGGCCTCCGTGGTTCAGCCGCTGGTCCCGTTGTCCAGCTCAGCGAACCGGGAAAAGGTAACCTCAGTCATCCGCAGTCTGCAGACTACAGAAGGCGGTACGAACTTCAGCGGTGCGCTTGCGGAAGCTTTGAGTGTCATTAACAGTGACAATTCATCCGGGCGTGGAGCTATGGTAATTATGCTGTCCGACGGTTTCAGCCAATTGGATACCTCGAAGGAGCTTGCGGAGTATGTGGACCGCGGGATTAAGGTCAATACCATTGGTCTTGCACTGGATGATCCTTCGGGAGCAGCTTTGCTTCAGGACATCGCAACCACCACCGGCGGGCAGTATTATGATGTTACGAATGCGGAGCTCCTGGGCGGTGTGTTTCAACAAATCTATGACCGGCTGGGCGACCGGACGCTGTTGACGGTGCGCAGTGATTCAACGGCAGACAGCCCGTATTATGCCGGGGTGCGGATTCTGGCGCTGCTGCTTATAGGAACGGCTCTCGGGATCGGACTTGGTATTGTGTTTGACAACCGTCATCTGGCGCGGAGCTTTGGGGTAGGCGGCGCAGTATCCGGCCTGTTCGCCGGGCTGATTCTGGAATTTGGCCTGGACGGCCATGCCTTCGGGGACGCCATGACCCGGCTGTTGGCACTGCTTGTTCTAACGGCTGTGATTGCTTTGTTCACCTATGTGATTCCTGTAGGAGAAGGACGGCTTTCCCGCAAAAGAGGAAGAAGTGCAGAAGGCCCCGGACCAACGCCGAACGGCTTACCATCCCCGCGTAGAAATCGGGGCAGCAAAGGGTTTTGACGCGGTTGCCGGATAATCAGCTCGAATAATCGGGAGAAGAGCTTGGGTAACAATTGTGAAGTCAAAGGGTTGGCAGATTGAAAAAGACGTTGATAGAGACGGCGAAAGGAGCCTACAGCATGAGGTACGCCGAGGTTGTTTCCTCCACATCGGCAATTACGGAGGTGACCTCCCGGGTGGAGGACAGGTTCTGTACGCTGCGTTGGCGGTGGCCGGACAGTGTGCAGGCGGTTTACATTCATAAGGCACCTGCGGAAGCGCCGGATAGCGGAGAGCTTCCGCCTTCCGGCATGAAGCTATACACCCGGGAGGAGTATAAGGCCAATAACGGATACCGCGACCGGCTGGACGACATCGGACTGGTTGCATATACCGTGTATGCCCGGCTTACGGATGGAGGGGACACCCTGCTTGTACGCCAGCGTGATGGTGCGAACCGGACACTGGTCAGTGCGGGCAAAGCGCGAATCTATTACTCCATCCAGCAGAGAAAAAGCTTGTTCAGCAAGCAAAAAACAGTACATATGACGCTTACGGCCGAAGTGCCCGTATCCAAAGACGTACTGTGCTATGTGAAAAAAAGGGGCGGATTTCCGGCATCTAAAGAGGACGGTGTGCTCTTCCCGTTTGTCCAGGATTTCGCCGCCGGACGCAACGTTCTGCCGCCGATTGAAATCGGCAAGGAGGACACTGTCCGCATCTTTTTTACGGATGGCCGCAAATACGGTTTGTATTACGAACTGGTGCCGGAGTGAGCAGGACGGATACTTGGCTTAAGAGGGCTCGCGGGAGCGGGTCGCTGCTCATCAGCAAGTTCAACAAACACATACAGGAGGACAAGAGATGTCTTTTTTCAACCGGTTTAAAAAAAAGAATCAGCCGCAGGCGCGGCCGCTTTTTTATGATATTGTCTGTCCGTATTGCTTCACCCGGTTCCAGCCGGAGGATGTGGTCTTTCGGGCTATGCACAGCCGCGAGGATGACGAGAATTATGCGCTGGGCGAAGACGATGCGCTGAATAAATACCGTGAGCGCTTCGGCCTCGATACGGTTGACGATATGGAAGCCATTCTGAATCCGGCAGATATCCCGGAGGAGTACCACCATTATACGGACCATGTACTGACCGGCATCACCGACCGCTATGGGGTGCTTACGCGCAGACGGCTCTGCCCGTCCTGCCACAATGAGCTGCCCGTGACGGCAGGCAAGGTTCCGAGTAATATCATCTCGATCATCGGCGCTTCCCAGGTCGGGAAGTCGGTGTATATGACCTCGCTGATCCATACGCTCCAGCATACGACGGCGGGGCATTTTGACGCGGCCTGCATGCCGCTGAATGCCGAGATCAGCCGCAAATTCCGTACGTTGTACGAAGAACCGCTGTTTGAGCGGGGCGATCTGCTGGCTTCGACCCAGAAGGAGAAAATGCAGGAGCCGTTTATTTTCCAATTTGTATTCAAGGATGAATCCAAGCCTCCGCTGACACTGGTATTCTTCGATGTTGCCGGTGAAGGGATGGTGGATCAGGATTATCTTGGGCTGCACGGCCAGCATATCAAGAACTCCGCGGGCATCCTGTTCATGGTCGATCCGCTGCAGATCCGCTCGATCCGCGAGAAGATCCGCATCAACTTCGGGGACCGCCCGGGTGAATGGGTCTCGCAGTATGACGAGCCACGGGATGTGGTGCTGACCATGTTCGGCGATTTCATCGCCTATCAGGAGAAGAGCAAAACTGATATTCCTACCGCTGTAGTGCTCGCCAAAAGCGACATGCTGCATTCCCTTAAGGATGAGGACGGCGACTACATCAAGTCCAACAGCAATGTATTCAACAACTATGTGCACCGCAAAACGCTCAATCTGGATGAGTTCCACAACATTGACGGTGAAATCCGCCGCTTCATTGAGAAGGTGGACCGTCCGTTCAAGGATACGATGGATGTGTATTTTGCGAATACGGGGTATTTTGCCGTCTCCGCACTGGGCAGCAATCCCGTGAATCAAAGGATAGAAGGTGTAGTCAGCCCAATCCGTGTGGATGAGCCTTTCATCTGGCTGCTGCACAAACTGAATTATATTGAGGGGAGCGACGGGCCGTGAACAGATTTTCAGGGTCCATGATCACCCAGCAGATGTATACCCGCGAGCGGCGCGGGGTGTACCGGGCGACAGAAGGATTCGATACGGTAGCGAAGTCGGAGAGCCTGGACAATAATTTCGTCAAAAAAATACTGCATCCCTTTTGCCTCTACGATGCTCCTGCAGAGCTAACGGCGCGCGGCGAGAAGGATGAAACGCAGTACCCTGCCGCGCTGCATCTGTTCCATACGGAAACAAATGATACGGTTATCGGGCAGAGCCGGTATGTGGCAGCCGATTTTACCGGGCAGCGGAGCGCTTTTTTTGCCCATAATTTCGTGGTGCCGCCCATCCGCTCAGAGGAGATTCTGGAGGGGTACGGGCAATGGCTGAATGCCGGGTTTGCGCGGAGCTATGACGGAGAGCCAGGCGGGATACTGCCTGAACTGGAAGCTATACCGGTAGAGGGCCGTGTGCATGCTGCGGACCCGCTGATCGTGCTCGGCAGTCTCGGCTTCACCGAGGAGCTGTTCAAAGCCTTGCTGCAGGCGGTCATGCTGTCTGTAGCCGGGAAGAAAAAGATCTATGTGACGCTCGATGTACCGATCAGTGAGTTGTCGCAGCGTGCGGTGGAGCTGACGGAGGTCATCTATGCTTCCCTGCCGTATGACTTCCGCCGCAGGCTGGGAGTGATCACTTATGCCAAAGAGCCGCAAAGCCGCAAATATATTCACCTGACCTTTGTGGAGAAGGGCTCCTTACGCCCGGGTGACCGCAATATTGAGAAGGATTATATCTTCGATCTGGCAAGCGGGCGGGTGCTTAATGCCGATTTCGGCGAGTCCCGGCAGACGTATGCAGACCTTGCGTGGAAGGCGCTTGGGCAAAAGGGCGGCGTTCTCAAAGATTTCGCCAGATTTGCCGATTCCCTGCTGCCTGGCGAGAGTGTGGATCGTAAGTTGTCACTGGCACTCTACAATGAGCTGGCTGTATTCTATGAGATTGAACAGGGCAGTGAAGCCTTATATACAGAGAATAAGAATGCTGTGCTTGGCGGCCTGCTGTCCTACCTGAAGCCGGAAGGGGCGCTGGAATCCCGGGTCCGGCTGAACGACATGTTCCTGGAGCGATTTGACCGCGAATATGATCTGATCCGCAAGAACGGGATTCCATCGCCAGAGATTCTGGAACGGTTCAAGGAGTATTTTGCGCTGCCGGGCCATAACTACCGGGTCAAAATCATCGATTATTTCATTAACGGGATGCTGAATTGCCGGAACGCAGGCCGGGAAGATGTGCTGGCTGCGGCCTACGGTATAATCGAGAGCGATGATGCGCTGAGTGAGGATTTCTTCAAAAGAATACTGCCTCAGACGATCTTCCGCAAAGCGCTGTTTGAACCGTATCTGGAATCCAGACTTGTCGCGGCAGCCGGAACGGCAGATGTGCTGCGTATAGTAGCCCACTTCGGCCGGCTTCTCCCGGAGGTGCTGCAGCAGGTTTTTGTACGTGATACGGTTAAGGAATATTTGCTGGAGAAGCTGCAGCGGGACAATGATCCGGTAGCTGCGGTAGCCATGGTGCATGAGTCGGTTCAGAAGGCGGAGAAGGACCGGCGCAAAGGCGGCGGAATCCATCCTGAGGCCTTGTCGCTGCTGCAGGAGCTGGGAACGGCTGCTGACCGCTTCCTGCTGAACCGGATCTCGCTGGACGAGCTCTCCTTGGAGCAGCTGCTGGAGATTTCTTTCCTGCGCTACCGGGATACGGCAGACTGGCAGCCGCCGCTGGACGCTATAGCGAAGCGTAAAGCTAATGCTCTGCGCGCTGCGTACCGCTGGTTCGGGGAGGAGAAGCCGGATGAGGAGATTTTTGCCGGGTTGTCTCCCCGAGAGCTGGATGATGTGCAGCTGCTCGGACGGCGCTGGTTGAAGGAATCGCACAGTATTGAGCCATTCGAACGTGTGCCATTGGCCTTTTATCATAACAGTGAGCGGCAGGATGGACCGCTGGATTATGAGACGCTGATGGAACTGCTGAAGCGCAAGGCGGGCGGGGACACAGAGACGATCTACCGTTTCCTGGCCTGGTCGCAGGGCAATCCGCTATTTTCTATTTCGAATAAAAAGCTGTGGCCCGGGTATCGCCGGGCCGTTCTGAAATACTTCCTGAACAGTGACCGCGAGGCGTTCAAGAGCCGCGAATTCCGCAAAAGCTATGCCGCCGCCGCAGGCCCGGCGCTACAAAGTGTATACAACGAAGCGCGCTCCCAGCTGGCTTCGCCGCTGGCGCGGTGGGTCAGCCGCAGCCGATTTCAGATCCTGATCTCCGGCAGCATCCTGGGTATCGTACTGATTATTGCCATCATCGCAATGAGCATGCTGCGCGGCAGCGGGGATACCGCTGCGCCGGCTGCGACCCTGAGCCCGGTTCGGGGCACCACCACGAATGCGGGGGGACAAGTTCAAGCCCCGGCCTCTGTACGGCTTGCCGGCAGCGGGAACGAAGGCAGCGGAACAGCAGGCGGCGGAAATGAAAACGCCAAGCTGGTGTTCAGCTTTGCCGATGAGGCGGAATGTGCCGCCTTCAAGCCGGCGCAGATCATTGTGATGTCCGGTAACAACGTTACGGACACTTACAAGGTTGTAGCAACTGCGAGCAGTTGCCTGGCCGCCGGAGCTGACGGCGGGACTGGTGAAGCTGCCGCAGGGAACGGCGGCGGGACTGGTGAAGCAGCCGCAGGGAACAGCGGCGGCACTGGTGAAGCTGCCGCAGGAAAAAGCGGCGGCACTGATGAAGCTGCCGCAGGGAACGGCGGCGGCACGGGTGAAGCAGCCGCAGGGAACAGCAGCGGCGCTGATGAAGCTGCCGCCTCCCCGACAGCGGGAGCTTCGGGCGCGGGAACTCCTGCGCCCGTATATGAGGTGACGGTGGAGCTGGAGCCTGGAGCGAAGCTGGTGGAAGGTGATGTAATCACCGCCGGAGGCTATACGCTGAAGCTGCAGGCTAGTTCGGAGGGTACTCTGGATAGTACTCCAGGTAGTACTCCAGACAGTACGCCAGAGGCTACATCTGGGATCGAGCCTACTCCTTCAGCCAGCCCGAAGCCGGATGGGGAATAAGCAGCAGATTAGATTCTGTTCTGTATAAGAAGCCACGGAAATTTTTATTCTCATTCTGCTGTACAGAATACAACCAACCTGCAAATGCTGGTTCACACCGGCAGCAAAGAATAACTGATTACAATCCTGAACAGCGTGATATGCCGTACTAGCCCGGTATATCACGCTGTTCAGGATTTTTTGAAGTGAATGGATAGGGGCGGCACAGAATTGAAACAGCTTGTCTATAGACATACAGGGAAATAGTAGATATGATTATGAATATTAAAATTTAATAAGCTTTAGAAAAAGGTGCGGATTTTCTTAGAAACGAGCGCTGCCATTATAAGGCGGCAAAGCGGTTTCTTTGTGTGTAATCTGCTTAAAAGGGAAGGCCGGTGTAAGTCCGGCGCGGTCCCGCCACTGTAAATGCGGAGCAACTCTTGAAATGCCACTGTCTGCTGTTAGGATGGGAAGGCAAGGGAAGCAATGAAGCATGAGCCAGGAGACCTGCCTTTTTCGCTGTTGTTTCTATTCTTCGGGGGTAAGAATGCGGAACAGGTGCAATACAAGCAGACGGCTGCTTAAGAGTAATATTGTATAGCCGCCGTGCATTTTGTATCCTTCCCCGGCCGCCCTGTAAAGGGCGGTCTTTTATGTGAATATAAGGATTTATACGCTTCACGCCATTGATTATCCTTATATTTCTCGCAGAAACGGATACCGTCCTTATAAGGACGGCGCAGCCGTGTCTGCTTGTGTTGCCGCGCCTAGCGGAGGACGAAGGCTTCATCCATTTTATCCAAAGAAAGAGGTTAGCTATGAAGAACAATCTATCATCCAGGTTTACACGGCTAGGTTTGATCGTAATCATGCTGTTCGCGGTTCTGGGAGCGGCTGTAGCTCCGGGAGGACAAGCTTTTGCGGAGACGGGTACTGCAGCTGCCGCGAACTCCGGAAGTGCCGCCTCAACTATAACTGCAAAACAGGCAGCCAGCGTAGCTGATGCGGTCTATGCGACTTCTGAGTTTGTGCTGAAGAACGGGGTACAGTCGGATTGGCAGGCTATCGGCCTTGCCCAAGCCGGTTACAAGGTCCCGGACAGCTATCTAAAATCACTTGAAAGCAAAGTAACCGCAGCCAAGGGCGTATTCGCCAGAGCTACGGAATATGCGCGGATTACGCTTGCCGTGAAGGCACTTGGAGGCGATCCGGCTAATGTTGGCGGCTACAACCTGATTGAGAAGCTGTACAATAACGATAAAATCACCGGCCAGACGCTGAACAACGCAGCTTATGTGCTGCTGGCTCTGGATTCCGGAAGCTATAACATTCCTGCTGATGCCAAATGGACACCGGCCAAATTGCTGGCGGAGATTCTGGCTAAGCAGAATACAGACGGCGGCTTCACCCTGACTACGGGTGCAAGTGATCCGGATATGACGGCGATGGTGCTGACGGTGCTGGCTGGACATAAGAATGATCCGGCAGCGAAAACCGCCGGACAGCGGGCAGCAGCCTGGCTCGCTACCGCACAGGATAAGAATGGCGGCTACGGTGACAGCAGTGAAAGTGTTGCTCAGGCGATCATCGGACTGTCTTCCTTTGGTGTAGACCCTACGGGAGCGGAGTATACCCGTGGTAATGTGAATCTGATCGGTAAGCTGCTGAGCTTCAGCACAGCCGGCGGCGGGTTCACCCATACGGCTGGCGGAAGCTACAACCAGCTCTCAACCGAACAGGCGCTGGAAGCGTTGGTAGCTTACAGCCTGTACAGCACAGGCGGCAAACTGTATGATCTCAGCAGTGTGCCTGTGAAGAATCCTCAGGTTCTCGTGTCCGTTGCCATTGAAGGACCGGGTGGAACCCTTGGAGAGGGCACTGTATATGCAGGCAATGTGCTTAATGCGCTGGAGAAAGCAGCAGCGCAGAAGGGTGTGGCCCTGGTTAATGAAGCAGGCAATTACGTGACGGGGATCGGCGGCGTGACTGCCGGTGCTTTTGGCGGCTATGACGGCTGGATGTATGTGGTAGCCCGCGGCGGAGCGTGGATTTATCCAAGCGTAGGCATGGGCGATTTTACCCTGGAGGCGAATGACCGCATACTCGTCTATTATGGCGGGGATAACACACAGGTGGTGGAATCCGTGACGGTATCTCCAGCACAGCCGAAGCCGGGACAGGATCTCACGGTAAAAGTGACTCAAAAACAGTGGGTGTGGAATGAAAAGACCTTCACCTCCGATCCGGTCACATCACCGTCCTCCGGTGTGCAGGTAACCATCGGCGGTAAAACGGCTGTTACGGATGCAGCGGGTAATGCTATTTTTGCCGGCGGCGTGCCAGCGAATAAATATACGATCGTCATTACAGGGTATCTCAAAAACAGCACACCTGCGGTAGTCCGCTATTCGCAGCCGCTGACCGTGGCGTCTGCTGCGGCGGACCGTGCTGCTTTTACCGATGTGAAATCGATCTCCCCTTGGGCCCTGGAGTCCGTGTATACGGCTTATGACCGCAAGCTGATGGACGGTGTCAGTAAGAACAGCCTTATATTTGCTCCGAAGCAGAAGATTACCCGGGCTGAGTTCGCGGCGCTGCTGCTGAGACTGACCGGCAATGAGCCGTCCCCCGCATCTGCTGCCCAAGCTTTCAGTGATGTTAAAGCGAATGCATGGTATTATGGAGCAGTGAATAAAGCGAAGCAATTGGGTATTATTAGCGGAGTAACAGGAACAACCTTCAAACCGGACGGCCTGGTTACCCGCCAGGATATGGCTGTGATGATGATGAGAGCGTTCAAGCTGGATGCTGCTTCTGCCGCGGCCGGAGCCGGTAAATTCACCGATGAAGACCAGATTAGCGGATACGCAGTAACTGCGGTACGCACTGTGACCGGACTTGGGCTTATGACAGGAGCGGGCGGGGAATTCAATCCTTCCGCAGCTGTAACTAGAGAAATGGCTGCAGTTGTGGCTGTCAGATTGCCTTAATGGAGTTGGAAAGCTTACCAGCAGGATGGTATGGGTGAATGGAGAAGCTGATAGATTACGCTGCGGGTGCCTGACCAGCTGATGGAGAATTCCTGCAGGCCCGGGGAAGGGCACGTTCAGCAGCAGGGAGTCTGATGCTCCCAATTCGCTTGTATAGATTTAGAAATCATAAGGTGTATGGACGGAACGGGGAACAGGCTGACTGCCCCCGTTCTTTTCCCTTTTTGTGGAGGTGTAGAAGGTAATGTTCAGTCTATCAAAACCAGGGCGGCGGAAGCTCTATCTGCTGCTTCCGCTCCTGACATCACTGCTGCTTGCCGGCTGCTCCCAGGCGCAGCCAGATTCCGCAGGCGGCGGGCCTGTGCCGCCCGCCGGTTCCCCGGCCGCTGCGTCTGCGCGGCCTGAGGGCACGGCCATACCCTCCGCTCCGGCGGACGGCATGGCCGCTTCAACCTCCGGCGCAGCATCCGCCGGAGCAGAGGCAGGGGCGGCGGATGCCACGCCGCCCGCTGACCCGGACGGCGCGGGCACAGACCGCGCGCCGTCAAATGCTGCGGGCGTAACGGTTACGCCCGCTCCGGCGTCTGCTGCGGCAGGCACGAAGCAGCCTGCCGCAGCAGCGTCATCGGCCGCTGCAACGCGCCCACCGGCCACCGCCGCGTCAGCATCCGCAGGCAAGCCGGCGCCTACTGCGGCAGGCACGAAGCAGCCTGCCGCAGCAGCGCCATCGGCCGCTGCAACGCCCCCGCCGGCTACCGCCGTGCCGGTGAATGCGGTGACGCTCTCCATTGTCGGAGACAAGGAGCACGGGACGATTTTTGCAGCAACCGATGTCGAAGTTAAGGACGGTGAGAGTGCGCTAGAGCTGCTGAAGCGCATCACCCGTAAGAATAAAATTCAGATGGAATATCAGGGAGCCAAAAGCTTCGCGTATGTAGAAGGAATAGATAATCTTTATGAGTTTGACCATGGGCCGGAGAGTGGTTGGATGTACAGGGTCAACGGTGAAATTCCCGGCAAAGGTGCAGGTAGCTACACACTGAAGCCGGGCGATACCGTGGAGTGGCTATATACGCTAGATCTCGGCAAGGATGTGGGAGCGGGTGTGCAATGAACAGCGGCTTTCGTTCGATGCACCCTTCGGTAGCGCTGGTCTATTATGCAGGGCTGCTCTTATTCGCCACCTTGCTGTTCCATCCCTTGTTCCTGGCAACGGAGATTGCCGGAGTAACGCTGTTGCTGGTGCTGCAAGGTCAGGGTCGCGGGCTGCTGCGCGGCCTGCCTTTTTATCTGCTGATGGCCGGTTCGGTGGCGGTACTGAATCCCTTGTTTTCACACAGGGGGGCGTATATTCTGTTTTATTTTATGGATCAGCCGATTACACTGGAGGCCGTGCTGTACGGGCTAATGATGATGATGGTGCTGCTGGCTGTCTTTATTCTGTTCATCTCTTACAATTACACGGTTACCACTGATAAATTCATGTACCTGTTCGCTAAGGCTGCACCCCGGACGACTCTGCTTACGCTCATGACCATGCGTTTCGTGCCATTGTTTCAGCGGCGGTTGCGGCAGATCACCCTGATCCAGGGGATCCGGGGAGTAGATACAGGCAAAGGCAGCGTGCGCTCCAGAATGAGGGATGGAATGACACTGCTGAAGGTGCTGCTGACCTGGTCGCTGGAGGAGGCGCTCCAGACGGCGGATTCCATGAAAGCGCGAGGCTATGGTACGGCCAAACGCAGCACGTACAGCATATTCAAGCTTGATTTGCAGGATAAGCTGGTTCTGCTGGTGCTGACAATCAGCGGCTTCATTACACTGCTCTGCTGGCAGCAGGGTTACGGCACACTGGAGATTTATCCCCGCATGAAGAAGATGGATTATGGCTGGCAGGATGCAGTCATGTATGCCAGCTTCTGCTTGTTCGTGCTGACCCCGTCGGCCCTGGAAGGAAAGGAGAAATGGTTATGGAGATCCTCGCAGCGGAACGGTTATCCTTCAGCTATCCCGAGGAAGACAGGGACTCGCTTCATGAGCTCTCATTTACGGTAGAGGAAGGGGAATTTGTGGTGCTGCTCGGCCCTTCAGGCGGCGGCAAAACCACACTCCTGCGCCATTTGAAGCGCGAGCTTGCTCCGGTGGGCAAGGTTAGCGGGTCAATCGCTTATAGAGGACAGCCTCTCGCGGATCTGCCTGCGGAACTGGCTGCAGGAGAGATCGGGATGGTGTTCCAGAATCCTGATGCCCAGATCGTGATGGACACGGTATGGCATGAGCTGGCTTTTTCGATGGAAAATATGGGCTATCCCCCTGCGGTTATGCGCAGCAGGCTGGCGGAGATCGCTGGCTTGTTCGGGCTGGAGCCGCTGCTGTACCGGCCCACACATGAGCTCTCCGGTGGTCAAAAGCAGCTGCTGAACCTGGCCTCTGTCCTGCTGCTGCAGCCGAAGCTGCTGCTGCTGGACGAGCCGACCTCACAGCTCGATCCGGTGGCTGCACGGGAATTCATCCAGACGATTCACCGGTTGAATGAGGAGCTGTCGGTGACGATAATCATCAGCGAGCACCGCCTGGAGGAAGTGCTGCCGCTGGCTGACCGGGTGCTGCTGTTGGAGGAAGGGGAACTGCGGTTCCAAGGCACGCCCCGTGATTTCGTGCTTCAGGCCGGCAAGGCGCCGGACCCTGCACATATGGCCTATTTACCGGCCGCCTCACGTCTCTTCCTCGCGCTTGAACCGGAGGCGGTATACACATCGCGGGATACGATCCCGCTGACCGTGCGGGAAGGCAAGCGCTGGCTGCATTCTCTGGACGGAATAACGGAAGGCGAAGTTGCGGCTCTATCTGCAGCCTCTATCCAGACTCCCTCGACTGAGCCGTTGCTCAGCTGCCGTGAAGTGACCTTCCGCTATACTAAAGACGGGGCAGAGGTGCTCAAAAAACTCTCCTTATCATTGTACCGGGGAGATCTTCTGGCCGTAATGGGCGGGAATGGGGCCGGAAAATCAACGCTGCTGCATGTCCTGAACGGTCTGCTTAAGCCCCAGCGCGGCAAGGTCACACTGGAGAAAGGCATTACCAGCGGCTTTCTGGCCCAGAACCCGCTGCTATATTTCAGCTATGACACGGTTCAGGAGGAATTGGAGCATATGGCAGCGTATGCCGGGCTGTCCGAGGAAGAGGCAGAACGGGAAATATCCCGGCTCCTCGAAATCTTTCAACTGGAGAATCTTCTGCTCAGCCATCCGCATGATATCAGCGGCGGTCAGCAGCAGAAGCTGGCGCTCGCCATGGTTATGATGCTCGGGCCGGACATTTTGCTGCTGGATGAGCCGACGAAAGGACTTGATCCCGGCGCCAAAGAACGGCTGGCTGCCTTACTTGGGAACTTGCGCAGTCAAGGAGTCAGCATTGTCCTGGTGACACATGATGTTGAATTTGCTGCAGGGTATGCCTCGCGCTGCGCGATGCTGTTCGACGGGGGGATAACCTCTGAGGGAGCCCCGGCGGAGTTTTTCAGCAGTAATTATTTCTATACGACAGTGGTCAACCGAATGGTGCGTGATCTTCTGCCGCAGGCATTAACGATAGAGGATGTGATGACAGCGTGGTCCGCTTTCGCTTCCCGCTCTTAATTGCACTCGGATTGTTTGTGGCTGGGCTGGCGCTTACCTCTGCGCTGAAAGACCGCCATTATATGCTGCTAAGCCTTGTACTGCTGGCGGTGACTCTACTGCCGCTGTTCATTAGACTGGAACGCCGTCCGCTTGAATCCAGAGAGCTTGTGCTGCTGGCAGTACTCTCCGCGATCGCTGCGGTCAGCCGGATTCCTTTTGCTGCGTTGCCCAGTGTGAAGCCTGTATCCGCCATTGTCATTCTGTCAGCATATGTCTTCGGTGCTGAAGCTGGCTTCATCATCGGCGCGGTGGCTGCACTGGTGTCCAATATCTACTTCGGGCAGGGGCCATGGACACCCTGGCAAATGTTCGCCTGGGGGATGGTCGGCCTGACGGCAGGCTGGTTGCGGAATACCTGGTGGATGAAGAAAAAGGGCGGAATGCTCGCCTTTGGTTTCATATGGGGTTTCTTGTTCGGCTGGATTATGAATATCTGGTATCTGATCAGTCTTCCTGACGCATTCAGCTGGGCGTTGGTCACTGCCGCATATGCATCCAGCTTTTATCTGGATCTGGCCCATGCCTTGTCCAATGTTTTTTTCCTGGCCATTCTCGCAGGAGGCTGGACCAAAGTGCTGAAGCGGTTTCGTAAAAAGTACGGGCTGCTCCAGGAATGAAACCGGAGTAACAGATTACGGGTCCTGGATTTCAAGGTGCCCCTGCTTGTGATAGCGGTTTAGTCCTATAGTCACAAGACGTTCTATATTGTTATCTTTTTCGACAAATTTCACACTCGAAATATCATACCTTCGACCTTAATCTCCGATAAAATAGGTACAGCAAGATTGGGAGAAGGCGGGAACAGGAAATATGAAACATCTTAAGGTTAGACATAAAATGGGCTTGCTGGTGACGGTTTTTGTGATCCTGCTCTTTGCAATTGGAGCTAACGGCATGCTTACCACCAATCAGATGGCTGACAGATCGAAGGAAGCTTACATTCAGAATCTGAAGCCGCTCTATCTGATTACAGAAATACGCGGAAACAACCGTGCGATTGAGTCGTTCCTTCTGGAGAATCTGCTTACCAGGAATGATACCCGTAACCAAGAGCTTGCCGCAGCCATCCAAAAGAAGATTAATATAAACAATACGCTGATTAGTCAGTTGAAGGCCATCTCCTTTGGCAATAAAGAAATTTCCAATAAAGTCTACGAATATCTGACGCTGCTACCGGATTACCGGGCACAGCGTGACAATATCATCAAGCTTGCCGGCAAGAACTTTAATAATGAGGGATATCAGATATTTTCGGGTACCAGTTTCAATGAATCACGGAAGACCATGGTAGATCTTCTTGAAGATGCTGCCGCCCTGCTGGTGCAAGAGGCTAAGGACCATAATGAAACGACATTGCAGAATGCCAAAAGCTCCATGGCAAGGAGTATTATTCTGATCATGACAGCGGTGCTTCTGTGTGCAGGCATCAGCTTCATTCTCTTAAGGCTGATTACAAAGCCTCTGGGAGAATTACAAATGCTGATGAAGCGTACAGAGACAGGAGATCTTACCGCAGCAGCCTCCTATGACTCGCGAGACGAGATCGGGCAAATTAATCGATCTTTCAATAGGGTGCTGGAAAGCCTGAAGCTGATGATGCAGGGGGTTTCGGAGAGTGCTGAAATGCTGTCAGCCTCCTCGCAGCAAATGAGCGCCAGTGCAGAGCAGACTGCCCGTGCTTCGCAATTCATCGCTGAAACCTCCAGTGGTATTGCCGCCGGGTTCGAGGTGCAGACGGAGACCATTGAACGTACTGCGCAATCCGTGCAGGTGATGGTGGAGGATGTTGCTGCTGTCGAGCGGAGCAGCAATGAAATTTCCGGACTCCTGCTGGACGCCTCAGCATCCGCCGATCATGGCGCCGGTGCGGTGGAAGCTATTCTTGCACAGATGAAGCAAGCGGATTCCAGTGTCTCTGCCAGCCGGGACATAGTCAGTAATCTGGACAGACTGTCGGCAGAGATCAATAACATTATTACCGCGGAAGCGACGGAAAGAAGCCCGCTGCAGATCACAGATATCCTTACACATATTCAGGGACAGACTGAGGATGCCATACAATCGATGAATTTGGGTTCACGGATGATCTCCAGCAGTGTATTGCAGAGCGAGGCTGTATCCCGGGCATTCATGGAGATTCAGGCATCTCTTAGAACCGCAGCGCATCAGACAGAGGAGACCCTGAGGACTATAGGGCATGTTTCCCTTGAGGCCTTGTCCGTGTCCAGGGCTATGGAGCAGGCAAGTAAAGTCTCGCGTAAGGGTACGGGGGATGTGCAGGCTACCAGCGAAGCCAGTGAAGAACAATTGACTGCTATGGGGGAAATGTCCATGTCAGCCCGGGATCTGGCCAGGCTGGCCGAGAATTTGCATATGGAATTGTCGCGTTTTAAACTTTAGGATGATCAATAGACAGCCCCCCGGGAGCCACTCCCGGGGGGCTGCTTTATTTTGTATGGACGAAAAAGCGGCCTGCCCGGCAGTAAATACCGGAACAGACCGCTTGAAGTGCAGATCTGAAAGAATAGTTAGTTCAGGTCTTAAGAGTACCAGCCCCATACGAAGATGAACAAGGTGCCGAAGATGGTGAACAGACCTACAAACAATGCGTATGCAATATTAATGTACAGCTCTTTCTTGGTATCTTCGGATTCCCCGATGTGCATGAACACGAACAGCTGCAGGGAAGCCTGGATAATCGCTGTAACCAGCAGTACGGCCATATTAGAGCCCTTGGACAGATCACCATAGATAACAATTAGCGCTGCGGCAGAAAGGACCAGAGAGGCCAGATAACCCATCACATGGCGAATTGGAAACAGTTGCTTCATCATGTCACATCAGTCCTTTCAGGTAGACGAAGCTGAAGATAAAGATCCAGACAACGTCCAGGAAATGCCAGAACAGTGAGAAGATAAATGCTTTATTGGCTGTAGCCGGGTTAATGCCCTGACGCCACAGTTGGATCATAATCGCTGTTCCCCATAGGAAGCCGAAGCTCACGTGAGCACCGTGCGTTCCCAGCAGGACGAACAGACTGGAGAGGAAGCCGCTGGTTTGCAGCGTAGCTCCTTCATGTACGTAGGTAACAAATTCACTGATTTCAATACCGATAAAGCCCAGACCCATCAGCAGCGTGAGGGCCATGAAGACCATCATTGCTTTCTTGTAGCCGAGACGCATGGCATGGACTGCAAGACCGATCGTGAACGAGCTGGTCAGCAGAAGGAAGGTTTCGATCAGCACCGGGCCGATTTCAAACAGCTCACTTCCGTTAGGACCGCTGGCGAAGCGGTCCACCATGACGAAGAAGACGGTAAACAAGGTGGCGAACAATGGAATTTCAGCTCCGAGAAACACCCAGAATCCGAAGATTTTGTTGCTGTTCTCTTCTGTTGAGTATTCAAGCGGCTTGGACGCATCTATTTTCATACAGTCTCACCCCGCATCAATTTCTTTTCTGTTGCAATAACTTCTTCCACTGGGATGTAGTAGCCGTGATCCCGGTCAAAGGACATAGCTGCCAGCATAATCAGAATGCCCACTCCGGCAACAATCGCTGGAATCCACATGCTGAAGACCAGGAAGAATCCGGCGAAGAAGAAGATTACACCAAGGATAAATGGCTTGCCAGTATTGCTTGGCATGTGGATCTTGGTAATTTTGTCCTCGAACAATGGCAATTTGTCCTGCTTGGCAGACCAAAAGGCATCGCGTGTCTGTACTTTGGGCACAACCGCAAAGTTGTAGACCGGCATAGGGCTATGCGTAGCCCACTCCAGTGTGCGTCCATCCCAAGGATCGCTTGTAGTATCTCTTGGCATGTAGCGTGTACTCCAGTAGATATTGTAGACCAGCAGTACAAAGCCTATCGCCAATCCTATCGCACCCACAAAGGACAGCATATTGAGCGGACCAAAGCCGGTTTCCTTGGAGTAGGTATACATTCTGCGGGTCATCCCCATCAGACCAAGGAAGAACAACGGGAAGAAGGTGACGTTGAAGGAAATCACGATCCACCAGAAGGAATGCTTGCCCAGACGTTCGTTCAGACGGAAGCCGAATACTTTCGGGAACCAGTAGTGGAACCCGGCGATAACAGCGAAGACGGCACCCGGAATCAGCACATAGTGGAAATGCGCGACCAGGAACATCGTGTTGTGATACTGGTAGTCGGCACTGGCCATCGCCAGCATGACACCCGTTACCCCGCCGATGGTGAAGATCGGGATAAAGGCCAGTGTGTACAGCATTGGTGTTGTGAAGGTAATGCGGCCTTTACGCAGTGTAAACAGCCAGTTGAATATTTTAACCCCTGTCGGAACAGCAATCGCCATGGTCGTAATCGAGAAGAAGCTGTTGACCATTGCGCCTTGACCCATCGTGTAGAAATGGTGGGCCCATACCAGGAAGGACAGAAGCGAGATAATCAGCATACTGAATACCATCGAGGTATAGCCGTACAGGTTCTTTTTGGAGAAGGTGGCGATAATTTCGCTATATATACCGAACGCCGGCAGAATAACGATATAGACTTCCGGATGGCCCCATACCCAGAACAGGTTTGCCCAGAGCATATCCATCCCGCCGTTGGCCATAGTGAAGAATTGGGAACCGAACAGACGGTCGAACATCATCAGTGCCAGTGCCACGGTCAGAACCGGGAAGGCGAAGACGATAATGATGTTAGTGATCAATACGGACCAGGTGAACATCGGCATCTTCATCAGCTTCATGCCTGGTGCGCGCATTTTGAGAATGGTTACGATAAAGTTAACGCCTGTGATTAGTGTTCCGAGACCAGCAATCTGCAGGGACAAGGAGTAATAGTTGTTGCCGACCGTCGGACTGAACTCCAGACTTGCCAGCGGGAAGTAGGCCGACCATCCGGCATCCGGCGATCCGCCGATGACGAATGAAATGTTGAGCAGCATGGCTCCCATAAAGAAGAGCCAGAAACTGACGGCGTTCAGACGCGGGAAAGCCACGTCTCTGGCACCAATCTGCAGCGGTACGATAACATTCATCAGACCGATAATGAACGGCATGGCCATGAATAGAATCATGATTAGGCCGTGGGTGGTAAAGACCTCATTGTAATGCTGGGCATCGAGGAATTTCATTTCCGGCGCTGCTGTCTGCAGACGCATCATCATCGCGTCCACGCCGCCGCGGAACAGCATGAGCAGAGCGGCCAGGATATACATTACGCCGATCTTCTTATGGTCAACTGTTGTCAGCCATTCGCGCCAGAGGTAGCCCCATTTTTTAAAATAGGTAAGTCCGACGAGAATCCCGATGGTAGCGAGTGCGATACTGACCATGGCTCCGTATATCAAGGGTTCGCCGTGAACCTTAAATTTGTCTAAATCCATTAGGGTGGCTCCTTTCAGGTTGTTTCATCGAGCAGTGTATTAAGAATTGCTGTTGTGCGTTTGTTCATCTACAGGTGAGCTTGGCAGTGGCTGTTCGACTTCCGGATTTGGTTTACTGTCGAACTCGGTCTCGCTGGAAGGTTCCGGTGAGGGATGGACATCTTTATTATCCTGATGATCCATATTTCCGTTATCCATATCCATCTCAGAGCCGTTACCGCTCATATGCTCACTGTGGTCTCCTGGAGGAGGGCTGAATTCCAGATGGGTGGAAGAATACGTTTTACGCCCAAGGAAATCGGTAGCAAGCAGGCCCTTGAATTCCTTTTCCGTAAGCTTCGGAGCCGTTTCCTTGACTTCTTTCACCCACTCATCATAATCCTTACTGCTCATAACAAGTGCTTCGAATTCCATGTGGGCGAAGCCTTTACCGCTGAAATTGGCATTCTTACCGATATAAGAGCCTTCTGTATCAGCAGAAAGGTGAAGCGTAGTGAGCATGTCGCTCATTGCATACTTTTGTCCGGCAAGCTGTGGAATCCACAAGCTCGTAATTGTGCCGAAGGAGTACATTCTGAATTCTACCGCCCGGTGAACCGGCATATTGACATAGTTCACAGTCTCAATACCTTCCTCCGGATAGCTGAAATGCCATTTCCAGTTGGAAGATGAGGCATAGATGACCAGTGGAGTCTGGTCCTTATAATCCTCTGCCTGATTCTCGACGGCGTTGGTCGTTTTGACCGTTACGACTGACAGGAAGGCCACGATAATGATCGGGATAATGATCCAGATCGCCTCGAGCACTTTATTGCCCTCCTCATGCTCCGGAATATATCCTTCATTGCTTTTCTTAGCCCGGTATTTCACCAGTACAAAGATATATAAGATGTAGACAACGGCCAGAACACCGAGCATCACGAGAATGGAGAGGATGATGGTGTCAGACAAAGTTCGTGCAGACGGCCCCTTCGGGTTCAGAACAGCGAGTGAACTGCATCCCGGCAGGAGGAGGATGAGGCTGAGAAACAAAGCGTATAACGGTCCCTTTTTTTTCATATAGAACTCCTTCCTTCAATAGTTCTTTTCATTCGCCGAACGTTACGGGCAAACATTAACCTGTATCTATAGTAAGAATTACTTACCCATAATGCAAAATACATATTTTGTAATAAAACCTAGAATCGCCCTTAAAAATGTCCATTCAGTTAAATATGTGTGATCAATTTGTTACAACATCCTTAACGTATGATAAAGATCACAGTAACGGTGCGCCTTAAGGTTATTTTAAGAAAGTTCAAAATTTGTTCACTAATTCACAATTGTTACTATTTTCGTCACATATAATAAAGCCGGAAATGGCTCGTAAAGAGCGGATTTTGCTTGATATAACAGCATTCGACAGAATTTGAGTCTTTTCTGAAAACAATGACGATATGTCATTTATCACAACAGAACGGTTACAAACTTTTCTGCTCCCGGTTACAATCTCTCAAATTACGTTATATCTTTGTATGCTAATGTTATAGATAAATATACATAGATTGGAGATTGTGCCGGTGACTACTAAAAAGGTAATCCTTTTAATGATTTCTTTATTCCTGTGCTTCGGTGTCCTGCAGGCAACAGCGGGTGCAACGGAAGCCAAACATTCTTTGAAGCTGGGAGTGGGCGATACCTTGAGCGGCATCACAGCCGTTGCGCAACATGATACCTATTATGTTCCTCTCCGCGCTTTGGCGGCAGAACTGAAATGGACGCTTACTGGTCTTCCGGAGGGTATTCAGGTCGATGGCGGGGGACGTACGCTCCGGCTGCTGAAGGATAATGGGGGAGCTGAGCTCCAGGATGGAACAGTTGCCAAGGCAGATACCTTTCTTCAGGATGGATCATTAATGGTTCCGCTGAAAATAAGCGCCTACCTTGGATATATCATTTCCTTTGAACCGGAGAAATATTTACTGCGCGTCTATGATGCATCGGCAACACTAGATGACGCCGGGTTCTTAAGCAAATACAAGAGCGAACTGGTGCCGCCTGCCGCCCCAGAAGAACCTGCAAAAGCTCCTGCACCCAAACCGGGTACTACCTTGTATCTGACTTTTGATGATGGACCGTCAGCGACCACTTCAGAGCTACTGGATATTCTGGATAAATACGAGGTCAAGGCTACATTTTTCATGCTTGGACCCCATATGAACAGTTATCCTTCCCAAGTAAAAAGGATTGTTGAGGCGGGCAATGGTCTGGGCCTGCATGGCATGACGCATCGCAAAGAGAAGTTCTATGCATCAGCCTCTGCTGCGCTTGCCGAAATGAACGGGGACAATACAATCCTGAGGAAGATCACCGGCAAAGGTACAACGCTGATTCGTCCGCCATACGGCAGCAAGCCTTATTTCACTAAGGTATTCAGAGACAAGGTGCTCACTGAAGGTTATCATCTGTGGGACTGGAACGTGGATTCGGATGACTGGAAGTACAAAGAGGATAGTGACACCATCTACAACACGGTCATGGACCAGGTGCATAAGCTGCAACAATCCAGAACCAATCCGGTGATCCTGATGCATGACCAGAAAGCCACCCTCAAGGTGCTGCCGCGCCTGCTGGAAACTTTGAAGAAAGAAGGCTATACGTTCGAGATCATTACGAAGGATGTCGAGCCGGTGAATTTCTGGAAGGACAAACGCTAACGATCTCTGGGGTTGGAATTTGGAAGGCAACTGATGGCCTTATTAATTTAATAAAAAAGAGCAAGCTGCAAAGTTGAATTAACTCCGTAGCTTGCTCTTTTATTGTGCCAATGAAGGGGAAATAGACACCGGACGGCCCTGTGGGCCGTTTCTTTGTGTTGACATCAATACCCGACTGTATTAATAATGGTAGTACAGTTAATACACTGAGATGCTTGCCGGAAGACAGCATACGAAAGGAGGACTGTCATGTTCGAATTGGACGTCCGCAGCCGCAAACCGATCTATGAGCAGTTGACCGATAAGGTCAAAGAGATGATCATGCACGGAATTCTGCGGGCCGATGACCAGCTTCCGTCTGTAAGAACCTTATCCTCACAGCTTACTGTGAACCCCAATACGATTCAAAAAGCCTACCGGGAGCTGGAGCGGGAAGGATATATATATTCTCTGCAGGGCAAGGGAAGCTTTGTAGCACCTTCGCAGCAAGGGCAGAACGAGAGTAAAAGAGCGGAGCTTCGGGAGGAATTGCTGCGCCTGATGGCAGAAGCTGTCTACCTCGGATTCACCGAAAGCGAGATAGGAGCGCTGTATCGTCAGGTGCTGGATCAAAGAGAGAGAGGGGAGAAACTATGATCGAGATTCGCGGAGTCAGCAAAAGTTTTCAAGGTGAAAAGGCTGTAGACAGCCTGTCGCTGACGGTACATAAGGCAACCATTTACGGGCTGCTGGGCTCCAATGGTGCTGGTAAAACCACGCTGCTGAAGACACTCGCGGGAATCTACCGGCCTGAAGAGGGAACGGTTCGCATTGGGCGCCAACCCGTGTTTGAGAACCCGGAGGTGAAGCAAAGCCTGATCTTTATGCCGGACAGCCCGTACTTTTTTCCTCAAGCATCAATCATTAACATGGCCACGTTCTACCGCTCGATTTATCCGGGGTGGAGCGACAAGCGTTTTGAGGAGCTGGCTACAGTGTTCCGGTTGGATACGGCACGCAAGCTAAGCCGATTCTCGAAGGGGATGCAGCGCCAGGCAGCGTTCTGGCTTGCGCTAAGCTGTAAGCCGGATGTACTCATCATGGATGAACCGATTGACGGGTTGGACCCGGTTATGCGCCGCCAGATCAAAAACCTGCTGTTCCAGGAGGTCGCCGAGCGGGAGCTGACTGTGCTGATCTCTTCACATAATCTGCGGGAGATTGAGGATTTGTGTGATCATGTCGGTATTATGCACGGCGGCCGGATGCTGGTCGAGAAGGATCTTGATGATCTGAAGGCGGACACGCACAAGGTTCAGGTCGCTTTCCGAGATGAGCGCCATGCGGCGGCTCTGGGGGCCAAGCTGCAGATTCTCCATCAAGAGCGGCGGGGCAGCGTGAATCTGTATATCGTAAAAGGCGAACGGGAGCGGATTTCGCAAGCCTTTCATGTCTATGAGCCGTATGTGTTCGATCTGCTTCCCTTGACGCTTGAGGAAATCTTTATTTATGAAATGGGGGATGCCGGGTATGACGCGCAGCCGATACTTCTTTAACAGCGGTGTTATTCGCCAGAATGTGCGCCAGCACGGTTGGATTGGTATCATCTATACGCTTGGCCTGTTATTTTCGCTCCCGTTGCAGTTGTTCATGAGCGGCTATTCTGGTACGGAGCCCCAGAAGGTGGACGGCTTGTTCAGCGTCGGAGGAGATATGCAGGTGTTGTTCATCATCGTATTTCCTGTAGCTGCAGGCTTATTCGTGTTCCGCTATCTGCAGTCTAAAAGGTCCTCGGATTTGTGGCATAGTCTGCCGCTGCGCCGGGAGCAGCTGCTTACTGCCCATATGGCGAGCGGACTCTGCCTTTTGCTGCTTCCGGTCTGGCTGACGGCAGCGGTCACCGCAATCGTAACTCCGCTGGGCGGCAATATGTATATTTATTCTGGTGCTGATATTTGGAATTGGTGCCTGATCGTCAGTATTATTACTTTGTTTCTTTTTGTATTCAGCACCTTTGTTGGCATATGCACGGGGCAGACGGTGCTCCAGGGAATAATCGTATATATTCTGCTCATTCTTCCAGCAGTATTGTTTCAACTTGTCAATTATCATTTGGGCACGTATTTATATGGTTACCCGGAAGGGTCCGGATCCAGCGACAGTCAGTTAATGTGGTCACCGCTGCTGCGTTTGGTCACGTATACCAATGATGTCTTCAGCGTAGTTGAGCTATGGATTTACTCGGTACTGTCGGTTTTGTTCGTTGCCTTATCCTTTGTGCTGTACCGCAAACGCCATGGAGAAAAGACAGGGCAGGCCATTGCCTTCACCTATTTCAATCCACTGTTCAAAGCGGGTGTCATGCTCTGTGCCATGCTCCTGTCGGGAACCTATTTTACAGCTGTGAAACCTCATCAGATAGGCTGGATGGTCTGCGGCTATATTACCGGGGCCATACTGGGTTATATCGCAGCCGAGATGATTATCCGTAAAACCTGGCAGATCCTAACGCGCAGAGTACCGCTGGAGTTTACGCTGTATGGAATTCTGCTAGGTCTGCTGATCTACATTCCGGTATCCGGATTAACCGGTTATGAGAGCCGGGTGCCAGCGGGGGAACGCGTCACGGGAGTGTATGCGGGAAGTAATTATCGGATGTATACGGATGATTCATTCCCAAGGGAGTATAGCTTCAGTGCAAATGCGGATTTTTCTCATTCCTCTGCGGAACAGGATGCTTCTCCGGCCAAGCCGGATTTCTACACTTCCGATAAACAATACATCGAAGCGGTTCGCAGACTTCACCATACCCTTGTAACGATGCAGCCGATGAACCAGGATTCATCGGGACACTATTCTCCTGGAGCCCATATGTTCACTCTTGCCTATCAACTGGACAACGGGCACAAGCTGGTGCGGCAGTACTGGATCCCGGGTGAGGGCCTTGAGCCTGAAATGAAATCTGTGATGGAAAGTCAGGGCTTCAAACAGAATGAATATACGCTGTATCAGCTAGACGAGGACATAGAAAGCATACGCCTTGGCTCCAATTACACATCTAAGGCCGTTAGCATCTCTGATCCCCAAGAGGTTAAGGAATTTACAGGACTATTAAGAAAAGAAATTCTGAATATGAGCTATGAAGACCAGACGGGTGATCAGAAATCCGTTGCTTCCATTCAGATGAACAGTAAGCCGGACAAAAGAGGTTATGGTTTCAATTATTCATTCGACTGGAAGCCTTCCTTTCATGAACTGGAGAGCTGGCTCGTTCAGAAGGGCTATGCCGATAGGGTCCGTCCTGCAGCACAGGATGTAAAGTCCGCTGAACTGATCAAAGATGATTATGCCGGTAAGCTTCCTGACGGGGCGAGGTTTGATGCTGAACAACATATGAAGCTGGCACGCAGTAAGAACCGCTCTGCTATGGTTAAGGACGCGGTACTGATTAATGATATCTTGAGCCGCCAGCGTAACTTCTCGGGGAAGAATGGCGATTACCTTGTGAAGCTGACCTATAAAGACGGATCGATAGATTATGCTGCGCTCAGCGAAAAAGATGTAACACCGGGTCTTCTAGCTCTGCTTCCATAGGACGTCTTGACAGAGCCTGGAAGCATGGATTATGCTTTTGGAAATATTATGATACCCACAAAACTAAGCGGATGCTTTCGAAGCCAGTTTTGTTGTAGTAACTCGATGAAGCATAGCCCACAAAACTTTTAGGAGGTCAGTACAGATGAATGAACAAGGAAAACTTTCGTACCCGAATCATATTAATTTGTTTCCGATTTATCTGTCTGCCTCGTTCGGTAGGTTAGCCCCAGCAGCGGTGAAATGATAGCCGGCAGCATCACACAATGTGGTGATCCGGTAATCATCTTCCTGAATCTGCATAAGGCTACGGCCTGGCCATGGACGATGGAGTCCATGGCCTTTTTTGTGATTATTTTGGATAAGGAAGGGAGAGATACATAATGTCTGAAATTCATAAATCCATTTCCCGCGAGCTTCGCGCCATCGAATCTGAAGAGAATGTCCGTATCCTGTACGCTTGTGAATCCGGCAGCAGGGCCTGGGGCTTCCCCTCCAAGGACAGCGATTATGATGTGCGGTTCCTTTATCTGCGCCGGCCGGAAGCTTATCTCTCGATCTTCGAGCAACGGGATGTCATCGAGCGTCCGATCAGTGACTTGCTGGATATTAACGGATGGGATCTGAAAAAGGGACTTACCCTTTTCCGCAAATCGAATCCTCCGCTCCTGGAGTGGCTCCAATCAGGGGTCCGTTATGAAGAGAACTATACCGTAGCAGAGAGTATCCGCAGCTTGTCGCCGCTTGGATTCTCGCCCAAATCCTGTATTTATCATTATCTGAATATGGCCCGGGGGAATTACCGGACTTACCTGCAGGGCAGCGAGGTCAAGATCAAGAAGTACTTCTACGTGCTCCGTCCAATGCTTGCGTGTGCCTGGATTGAGAAGTATCAGGAGGTACCGCCTCTGGAATTCACTGTACTGGTGAAAGATCTCATCCCGGAAGGAACGGAGCTAAGAGAAACGGTTGACCGGCTGCTGGTCCGCAAAATGTCAGGAGAGGAACTGAATCTGGAGCCGCGTCTTGAGGTTATTAACGAGTATCTTGAGCAGCAGATCAGCCATTTTGAAGAGGTTGCGGCCCGGTTTGGTTCTGGGAACGGGGTAGAGGACAACGTGCTAGATGAACTGTTCCGTTCCGCACTGCTTGAGGTGTGGGGGAACAAATGTTGAACCAAGCTGCTGAGGTTTCACTCAGCAAATTTATGACCAAGCTGCTTCGGCATACCCCGGCAGAGTATGGACTGCTGCTTGATCCTGAGGATGGCTCTTGTCTGCTGGACGATCTGCTGAGTGTCATCACCGCAGCCCCGAAGTGGACGGGAATCTCTGAAGAGGACATCCGTCAAGTTGTCCGAAATAGCGAGAAGCAGCGTTTCTCCATTGAAGGTGAGCGTATTAAAGCGCGGTACGGCCATAGCCATGCGAAGCTTGCATATGAGCCGGGAACCCCGCCGGAAGTGTTATATCATGGGACACATACAACCGCAATGTCCGCGATCCTAAAAGAAGGACTACAGCCGATGGGGCGGCAGTATGTACACTTGTCAGAGGGGCTCCATTTTGCCAGCTTGGCCGGGAGCCGCAGGGGCAAGCTGGTTCTGCTGACTGTGGATACGGTTAAGGCTGCGCATTTGGGAGTAACCTTTTATTATGCGGGTAATGAAGTGTGGCTGGCGGAGCCGGTTCCACCTGCTTGTATTGCCTTGCGGGAAGAATCGTAGAAGGGTACCACCAGCTTCCAGCTTACAGGAGGGATAACCCATGGAAGAAGTGCCGGATCACCTTGACCACGGCTTGCAGATTGTTTTTATTGGCTTCAATCCCAGCCCCCGTTCCGGTGAGCTGGGGCATCATTACGCCAATCCGCGCAATCATTTCTGGCGCATTTTGGAACGCTCCGGCCTGACACCCCGCCTCTATGATGCTTCAGAGGACGGTGAATTGCTCCGGCTAGGCCTAGGCTTCACCAATATTGTCGCCCGCCCGACACGTGGAGCGGAGGACATTACCCGTGAGGAATATGCAGAGGGACGGCAGATTCTTCGGGACAAGCTTACCCGTTACCGTCCTGAGATCGCCTGCTTTGTAGGCAAGGGAGTCTATACGGAATTCACCCGCAGAGCAAAGGCGCATTGGGGGTTTCAGGAGGAACAGCCCCCGATCGTGGATGGCGTGAGGGAATTCGTCGCTCCTTCGTCCAGCGGCTTGGTACGAATGCCAATGCCAGAGATCGTAGCTATTTACCGCAGGTTGTATGAGTATATTCATGAAAATACGTAATTCCGGCTCTCTGACCGGAAACGGTTAGAATAAAGGTAAAAGTGCTCTTAATTCCGCCCTCCCTGGCGCAGGTCACTTTGTCTACCAGTATGTATTGCTCAGACGGCAGGTTGGTACCTAACACAAAAACACCCTTGAATAAAACATCAAGGGTGTTTTTGCCTTATTACTGTGCCAACCCCCGCGCCTCAGGTCTGGATCAGCAGCAGAATAATTGAGGAGAGCGACAGGCAGACGCTGGCCAGATACAGCACGGCAACGACCTGCTTCTGGTTCAGGCCGGCTTTGAGCAGGCGGTAATGGACCTGGGTCGCATCGGCCTGATAGATCGACTTGCCTTGCACGAACCGTTTGATGACGACAAACAAATTATCGAAGATTGGCACGCCCAGCGCGAGAATCGGGATGAACAGCGACAGGACCGTTGCCTGCTTGAATGCACCGTCCAGCGCAATTACAGCCAGAATATAGCCGAGAAAGGTGGCGCCTGCGTCACCCATGAAAATTTTGGCCGGAGCTTTATTGTAACGAAGATAAGCAATAGTGACGCCCACAAGAGTGATTGCCATCATGGCTGAGGCGGATTGCCCTTTGGCCAATGCAACCACAAATAGGGTTACTGCGGAAATAGCCGTCAGGCCACCGGCCAGACCGTCCATGCCGTCTGAGAAATTAATGACAGTAGTCACGCCGAAGATCCAGAGAATAGTAAGCACAAATTGCAGGATAACCGGCAGCGAGATATAATCCCCGGAGAAGGGATTGAAGAATCCTGTGAAGGCGTTGCCCGACAGAAAGACCAGAATCGCAGCCGCGATCTGAACAATGAACTTTGGCAGCGCAGGGAAATCCTTGCCTTTGGTTTTGTACCAGTCATCGATGGTGCCTATAGTCAGCAGGAGCACACCGCCAATGAACAAGGCGAGTGTACCGAGCGAGAGATCACGGGTAAACAGCAGATAGGTAATGAAAAATCCGATGAATATCGCATAGCTGGCTGTCAGCGGAATGGGCTCCCTATGTATTTTGCGTTCCACATCCTGCCGGGGCTTGTCCACAAAATCAAGCCTGAATGCAAGCTTGCCAAGCGGAGGAATAAGCAAATACACGATGAAAAAGGACACCAGAAACGCTAGAACGTATAAAATGATAATCACCGCCATTACTTTTTTTTGAAAAAGCCTCTCTGAATTATATCGCAGATGGCTGGTGGTTGTCGACGAGACGCGAAACTTGGAGGGAATATGGAAATATGAAATATGATGTTATTTTATTTGATGCCGATGATACCCTGTTTGACTACGGAATGGCTGAGAGCAAGGCACTGTACAATGCTTTTGTCCATTTTGGCCTGCCTACCGGTGCTGAGGATTATGCTGCAAGTTACCAGGAGATTAACAAAGCGCTGTGGAAGGATCTGGAACAAGGACGGACCACATCTGCCGTGCTGCGGGTCGAACGGTTCAACCGGCTGTTTGCCGCACATAAGCTCGAACTCAGTCCTGAGGCATTCAGTGAAGCGTATTTAAAGTTTCTGGGTGAGGGGACATACCTGATTCAGGGGGCAGTGGAGCTGTGTCAGGAACTGGCCGGATGCAGACTTGCGATTATTACCAATGGGATCAAGGATGTACAATTATCTAGAATTCAGGGTTCGCCGCTGAACAATACCTTTGAGCAGATTATTATCTCCGAGGAGACGGGTTACCAGAAGCCGGAAGCGGGAATTTTTGATTATGCTTTTAATAAGCTGGGGATCTCTGACCGGAGCAAAGTGCTGATTGTTGGGGATTCGCTGACCTCTGATATTCAAGGCGGAATGGGATATGGTATCGACACATGCTGGTTCAATCCGCTGGGCAAAGCAGGCGATCCGGGCATACAACCGACCTATGAGATCCGGGAACTGTCTGAGCTTCTGAAGATTATACGTTAATCCCGGATGATGTAGTTCTGAGGTTGAAAACTTTTCCATGTGTTAAATATATTAAGATACAATACTCATACTCTATCGCCAAATCTATACGGGGAGAGGATCTAGATGAACAAAAAATGGCTGATTACCACCGTCGCCGCAGGCATGATGATCACCGGATCGGCAGGTGTCTATGCGGGAGCTAAGCTGGAGTCGATCAAAGCCTATCTGAATCACAGTATTGGAGTTGTGGTGGATGGCACCCCTTACTGGCTGAAGGACGGAAACGGTAAAACCCTGACGCCGATCACTTACCAAGGAATTACGTATTTGCCGATTCGCTCGATCGCCGGTGCCCTGAATGTACCGATAACTTATGATGCTGCGAACTACAAAGTGAGAATTGGCAGCGGCACCGAGACGGGCGGCAACTCTGGAACGGACGGCACGGCTACAACTCCGGTGGAGAGCACCATGCGGCCTCTGAACTTGCCGAAGGATTTCCCGATACCGCCAGATGCTCTGATTGCGACTACACTGGATACGGATGCAGACGGGGTGAAGAAGGTGGCTTTTACCTATTCTACACAGGAGACTCTGGAAATGATGGGGTTTGTATACGGTGAATATGTGCGGATTAAAAGGCTGGAGAATGCTTCCCAGACCGTAAGCGCCACGACGGTCCGAATCTCAGGCAGACTGGGTGGGACAAGCCCGTTGTCCATCACTGGCAAAGCTTCAACCGCGCGTCCGGGCTTCAATATCTTCACCATTACTTTTTCGGAGAGCTGATTAGGAGGACGCTTATTCGCTAAAACAGCTGCGCCTTCTGAAGGGCGCAGCTGTTTCTGTTGAATTATCCCTGCTGCCGTGTATCCAGCGGCTTCAGGTGAGCTTCAATCTGCTCGCGTTTTGGCTCAAGGAAAGGCGGCAGAGCCAGGGATTCGCCCAGATGCTCAATATCCTCATCTGTGGCAAAACCGGGGCCGTCGGTTGCCAGCTCGAACAGGATTCCACTCGGTTCACGGAAGTACAGGGAGCGGAAATAGAAACGGTCCACGAAACCCGAATTCGGGAGCTGGTAGCTGCCGATCCGTTCGATCCACTCTTTCAGCTCTTCAGCGTTGTCTACGCGGAAGGCTACGTGATGAACACCGCCGCGTCCGAGCCGTTCCTGAGGCAGATCCTTGCGTTCTTCCATATGGATCTCCGACCCGGAACCGCCTTCGCCGGTTTCATATACAATGACATCCGGTTGTCCGGCAACTTGGGAAGGATAGCTGCCTTTGCGGCGGAATCCGAGCAGATCCACAAGAACCTTTGCAGAAGGCTCTGCCGTCTCAACGGTCAAATGAACCGGCCCCAGACCGAGAATGGCGTATGCAGCCGGAACCGGACTTTTCGCCCAAGGTTTGCCGCCTGCAACACCCTGATTATGTTCATCCGATACAAGAATCAGGCGCTGTCCCTCGTAATCCCGGAAGGATAGCGTCTGGCGTCCTCCGCGATCTGTGATCTCGTCATGTTCCACCTGGAACTCCTCGAACCTCCGGGTCCAATACACAAGTGACTTATCATCCGGCACCCGGAGCGACAGCGCGGAAATGCTGTTGTTACCGTCGCGGTTGCGTCCTGCGTTCGGAATCTCGAAGAAGGTAACCTCTGTTCCAGGGTTACCCACTTCATCCCCGTAGAACAAATGGTAGACGGAGACGTCATCCTGGTTGACTGTCTTTTTGATCAGACGAAGTCCAAGCACCTCAGTATAGAATTTGAAATTTTCCGGGGCTCTGGCTGTTAGAGCAGATACATGGTGAAGTCCTTTTAGTGTTAAACTCATGATAGTTCCTCCTGTAAGTTATGGAATTTGAAGTACTGATGACATGGGATTTATAAACATGATATAAAGTATATAATTATTTTTAAGTTACTTACATTTTAATAGTAATACGCGTAATTGGCAAGTGTGAATTTATTTGATTCAATTTATGGAGAGCAAGGAAGCTGCCTCGTTCTGGAGACGATGAAGCTGTATCTTCTTATCTGCAAAGGAGAGCAATATGATACATACACCAAAAAGTTTAATGGAGCAGCTAGGGAAAATGGGGATTGATCCGCAGGGAACACTCCACGTCCATTCTTCGCTGAAGAGTATCGGGGAAGTACAGGGAGGGGCAGACACGGTACTGGATATTCTCTCTGAATATATGAGAGAAGGACTATTGGTTCTCCCCACGCATACCTGGTCTTATATTAATGCAGACAATCCGCGGTTCTCCGTCCTGGATTCTCCCTCCTGCGTCGGTATTCTGCCGGAGCTCTTCCGGAGACGCCCGGATGTTGTCCGCTCGTGGCATCCGACCCATTCCGTAGCAGCGCTAGGTAAGGATGCGGCCGCATTCACCGCCGGGGATGAACGCTGGGATACGCCTTGCGCCCGCGGCTCTGTCTATGGCAAACTTCTGGATCGTAAGGCAGACATTATGCTGCTTGGTGTAGATTTGCGGCGGAACACATTTATCCACGGGATCGAAGAATGGCTCGATATTCCCGGTAGAATGACGGACGATCATGAGCAGCTGTTCACGGTTACACCCGGCGGGAAAGAGCTTCCCGTCCCTTCACGCAGGCATTGCGGACTCTCCTGGTCGCAGCATTTCTGGAAGGTAGAGGGGGTGCTTGAGCAAGGCGGGGCACTGCGCAGAGGTAGTTTTGGAGATGCGCCTGTAATGATCTGCGGAACAGTGGAAACAACGGATATTCTAAGCCGTATGCTTCGCAGCAATCCGGATCTGTTCTCGGACAATGAGCCGCTGGACGGATTAGAGGTGCCTGAGCCGCTGCCCAAGACGAGGAAGGGAATTCCGGATTGATGGATTTACGGGACATGAGTATATAAAAAGGGTAATGAATTTCAGGTTCTTGTCCGCAATCTGGCGGGCACCTATCAATGTATGGTATATTATTCTCACAAAAAACATAGTAAGGAGATTGGAAATGGAAAAAACTTTGATCTTTGGACACAAAAATCCGGATACGGATACGATCTGCTCGGCTATCGCTTATGCGGCATTGAAGAAGGAACTGGGCTGGGATGCCGAGGCGGTCCGTCTTGGCGAAGTCAGCGGCGAAACTAAATATGCACTTGACCAATTCGGTGTGCAGGCACCCCGTCTGGTGGAGAATGTGGCCGGCGAAGCTAAACAGGTCATTCTGGTTGACCATAATGAACGCCAGCAAAGTGCGAATGATATCGATCAGGTCCGTGTGGTTGAGGTAATTGACCACCACCGGATCGCTAATTTTGAGACCGCTCATCCGCTCTACTACCGTGCTGAACCGGTAGGTTGCACAGCAACTATTCTTAACAAGCTGTACAAAGAAAACGGAGTAGCTATTCCGAAGGATATCGCCGGTCTCATGCTGTCCGCAATCATTTCCGACTCCCTGCTTTTCAAATCGCCAACCTGCACCGAGCAGGATGTAGCAGCTGCACGCGAGCTGGCTGCCATCGCCGGTGTTGACGCTGACAGCTACGGACTTGCGATGCTCAAGGCGGGTGCCGATCTAAGCGACAAGAGTATCGCCCAACTGATCTCCCTGGATGCCAAGGAATTCAAAATGGGTGAATACAAAGTGGAGATTGCCCAGGTGAACGCAGTGGATGTTAACGATGTGCTCTCCAAGCAAGCTGAGCTCGAAACAGCCCTGACTGCCATCATTGATGACAAAGGACTGGACCTCTTCCTGTTCGTCGTAACGGATATCCTGAACAATGATTCCGTAGGTTTGGCTCTGGGCCGTGTGGCTGGTGCCGTTGAGCAGGCTTACAATGTGAAGCTGGATGACAACAAAGCTGTTCTGAAGGGTGTCGTTTCCCGCAAATCACAGATCGTTCCAGTTCTGACCGAGACCATTGCCAAGCTGTAAAAAAGGCAGGTACGGTAAACGGTTCTATTCCGCAATAAAGTGATCTATGTATGACACAGTCCGGCTGTGTGCCTTCTTTACAGGAGGTGCACAGCCGGTTTTTGTATATATAGGATTTTCCTAGAAACTTATTCCCGTTTGGAAGGTATAATCAGCAGGGAACAAATCAGAGGGGGAGAACGTATGGGGACTATGAAAAAGCTTGTTTTTTCAACACTATGCCTGACGGTGATATCTGGTGGCACCCTGCTGTATGCGGCTTCGGGCAAATCGGATATCGCGGTTTACCTGAACAATGTGCTGCAGAAGCAATCGGGGTTGTTGTCCGAAGGAGAGCCTTATCTGTCCATGGAGCAGCTCCCCGAGAACCTGCATGCGTTGATGTTCTGGGATGAATCCGCCAAAGAGGTGCGAATCTATAAGCCCAATGTGAACATGGTGCTGCTGGATGATCAGGGGAAGATCTTTGGCAAGGTAAGAAGTGAGGAGAGCAGCACCTTTTCCGTCCTCGTGCAGGTAGATCATCTCCGGACAGAAATTTCCGATCTGAAAATTACGATCACAGATCCTCTGAACAAGACTGTTACAATCGATAACCAGGCTATCAAGGAGAAGAAGGAAAGCTTCTGGTTCAAATCTGCGGAATACTCCTATGCGTTTAAGGAGAAAGGGAATTATATGATACAAGTTTACGTCAAAGACAGCTCGTCCAAAAGCTGGTCCATCGTGTCTGAAATGCAGATTTCCACTATTTAACGGGCTGTAATTACAGCAGAAGGTGAATCATTTTGCCAAAAGGAGGCGGACACTCTATACTTAAGTTTACAGCGAAATATAAAGGAGCGGAGGAATATGACTAAAACAAGGAACAGCGGAGCGCTTCAATATAAATCGTTCGGTCTGGTTCTGCAGGCACTGGTGATTATGGCCCGCAAAGAAGGCAGTTCCTGTTCCAGTTGTGAAATCGCCGGGCATCTGTCTTCAGAACCGACAGTTCTACGAAAAGCTCTGGCCAAGCTGACCAAGGAACAGATCCTGGTAACCCGTGAAGGGCGGGATGGCGGATACATGCTGAACCGGTCCCCGGAAGAACTGACGCTGGCGGAAGTCTATAACGCCATGGAGGCCGGGTGCCTGCGCAGCAATACGGTGAATGAGGCGATGTGCGAGAATACTTTTGGGGTGCGGATGAAGAATGTATGCGGAGATATTATGGAAGAGATGGATCAGAGTGCGGTAGCTATTCTGCAAAAGTATACTCTGGCGGAACTGGTACGTCGAACGGAATGTTGACAAACGGATTTTTTATGACTTATACTGTGCTTATTAAGTCACAGTTAAATACTTCACGACAAAATAGAGATAGGAAGAGGAGGAATTAAATTGGCATCAGAACTGAAAGTAGAACAGGAATTCAGCAAGGTCATTCGGGAACGGCGTTCGGTGCGGAAATATGATTCTTCCTGGAAAATATCCGATGAGGAAATCAAGGAGCTTCTTGCCGAGGCAATTCTGGCACCTTCTTCCTCCAATCTTCAGCCATGGCGGTTCATCGTCGTTACGGATCAGGAGCTCAAATCGAAGCTGTTGCCCATCGCCTATAATCAGGCGCAGACCACCGATTCTTCGGCCATGATTGTTGTACTTGGCGATACGGAAGCTTACAGCAATGCGGAAGCGATCTATGGTCATGCTAGTGCTACCGGGCTTATGCCTGAGGATGTTGCCACAGCGATGGCCAAACGCAGTCGTGAAGGCTACTCCAGCATGCCGAAGGATAAGCTGGAGGATATTGCCCTGGTAGACGGCGGACTGGTATCCATGCAGCTGATGCTGGCAGCGAAAGCCAGAGGGTATGACACAGTGCCGATGGGCGGATTTGATCCTGCCGGACTGAAGGAACTGTTCCAGATCTCTGACCGCTATGTGCCGGTGATGCTGATTGCGCTGGGCAAAGCTGCAGTGGAAGGACGCCCAACCGGACGCCTGCCTCTGGAAGAGGTCACTCACTGGAATGGATTCCAGGCATAAGCCGGAATTCCTAGCTCTGGAATATATTTTTTAGGAGAACAGGTATCTTCCTTGAATAAGGAGGGTGCCTGTTTTTGCTGATCAGAAGCTTATGGGTTGTGCTGCTTATTTTTGGTTTCCAGCGCTTTCTGCTACACTAGAATGGACTGGATTAACCCATGAACTTCTCAGGAGGGGATCACATGATTCGAGTATACCCGGCGGAATCCGCCCATCATTTTGACCATGCTGGCTGAAAGGGATGCACAGCTTTTCGTTCGGTGATTATTATGATCCTGCCAATACGGCTTTCGGGCCCATGCGCGTCTGCAATGATGATATCATCGCTCCCGGAAGAGGTTTTGGCGCCCATCCGCATAGCGATATGGAGATTGTCTCCATCGTGCTATCCGGCACCCTCCGTCACGAGGACAACCTTGGCAACGTGGTGGAGACGACTTTTGGCGGCATCCAGAGGATGTCAGCTGGTACGGGGGCTATTCATACAGAACATAATCCTTCGGAATCGGAACCGGTAAGGCTGCTTCAATTATGGTTCATGCCGCGTACCCGCGGTACAGCACCTTCCTACGGTACCAGCCGTTTTGATCCCGCGAAGCTTGAGGGAACACTGCTGCCAGTAGTATCGTCAGTAAGCTCAGAAGAGGTTGCGGAGATCGCCCAAGATATGACAATCTATCTGGGCCGGGTGAAAGCGGGGGAGCAGCTGAATTATCAGCAGGAGCCCGGACGGCGGATGTATGTCTATTTAATAGAGGGACAGCTGGAGCTTGATGGGAATGTCCTGCGTCACTCCGGCGACTCGGCGCGGATCGAAGAGGTCAGCGAACTGAGCCTTGTGGCTGGGGAAGATGCTTTTGTAATGCTGATTGACCTGCCCTAATATCTGCATATTCGCATAAGGAGGGAATGCTAATGGAACAGGAAAGAGTACTTGTTAAACATTCCGTAACCGGGCGTATGCTGGTCAGCAGCACTGAAGGAGTGTCCTACACCTTTGATCAGCAGGGCAGCCTGACCCTAATCACCCTGTGTGGGGTATCTGCCGAGAAAGGGAAGGCGGTTGTGGATCTGAAGAGCGAGCTGAATGTTTTCCGTTTCGAAGAACCGGAAGATGGTCCTACCATCAAACATTGGTATTATGTCGGGGACAATCCGGTGAACTATGACAGCTCTTCCGGGTGTCTGAAGATAGCCGTGCAGTCGAAAATCGAATATCGTCCGGATCAGTACTGGGTATAAGCTCATTCTAAGAGTAAAGTCCGCTTGTGCCTGACATTTGAAGTGAAGTCAATGTCGGATGTGAACGGTATTTGGGGGCTTTTTGAGATGAATAAGATAAAATATATTGACATTATTCTCTAAAAGTACTAGCTTTGTTATGAAACATAACATGAAGAAAAGTGGAGATAGGAGAAATGAGACCAATGGAATTGTTTGCAGCAATGGAGCGGGACGATTACGAGGAACTATTGTTTTGTCAGGACAAGGCGTCGGGACTAAAAGCCATTATCGCCATTCATGACACCACACTGGGTCCCGCACTGGGTGGAACAAGAATGTGGACCTATGCTTCGGAGGAGGACGCAATTGTAGATGCGCTCCGGCTGTCCAAAGGCATGACCTACAAGAATGCTGTAGCCGGGCTCAATCTGGGCGGCGGCAAGACAGTAATCATCGGTGACCCCAAAAAAGACAAAAACGAGGCGATGTTCCGTGCCTTCGGCAGATACATACAAGGGTTGAACGGCCGCTATATTACAGCCGAGGATGTGGGCACTACAGAAGCGGACATGGACATCATTCATCAGGAAACGGATTATGTGACTGGGATTTCAGCAACTTACGGTTCTTCGGGCAATCCGTCCCCGGCTACAGCCTTTGGCGTGTACCAAGGGATGAAGGCGGCGGCGAAGGCAGCCTTTGGCAGCGATTCTCTGGAAGGCAAGATCATTGCAGTGCAAGGTGTCGGCAATGTATCCTTCACGCTGTGTAAGTATTTGCATGAGGAAGGTGCGCAGCTGATTGTAACCGATATTAACAAGGAAGCGGTGAACCGGGCGGTAGAGGCTTATGGGGCCAAAGCGGTTGATCCTGCCGACATTATCTCTATCAAAAGCGATATATATGCGCCTTGCGCACTCGGCGCAACGATCAATGATGACTCGATTCCGCTTCTTCAGGCAAAGGTTGTCGCGGGTGCTGCCAACAATCAGCTGAAGGAACCGCGTCATGGGGATGCCTTGCATGCCATGGGGATCGTGTACGCTCCTGACTATGTCATTAATGCGGGCGGTGTAATTAATGTGGCGGATGAGCTGAACGGATATAACAAGGAACGTGCCTTCAAGCAGATTGCCAAAATCTATGACAGTATAACCCGGGTACTGGAGATATCCTCTACCAGTGGAATACCTGCTTATGCGGCCGCAGATCATCTGGCACAGGAGCGCATCAACCTGCTGCGGAATAGCCGCAGTACCTTCCTGCGTGACAGCCACCATGTTCTCAGCAGAAGATAGCAGCTATAGATATATTAAAAAGCCTCTTTTCCGTCATGGGAAAAGAGGCTTTTTGCCTGTGTGGCCGGATGACGTGGGTAGATACAGCCGGGAAAATGTCTACTGAACCTTTTGCGGTTCCGGATAAGTCACGCCAAGTGTATCAACGGTGACTTTCTTCATGACCGGTGGTTGTTCCGGACGGTCTGAGCTGTCCCGTGGTAAATTCACAATGGCATCTACGACATCCTGACCTTCGGTAACCTTGCCGAAAGCGGCATATTGGCCGTCCAGACTTGGATATGCTGCAGCCATAATGAAGAACTGCGAGCCGCCGGAGTTCATATCCTGGCTTCTTGCCATGGACAATACGCCCTGCGTGTGCGCCAGATTGTTGGTGAAGCCGTTCGCTGTGAATTCACCTGCGATGCCGTAGCCTGGCCCGCCCATGCCTGTGCCATCTGGATCTCCGCCCTGAATCATGAAGCCTGGAATGACGCGGTGAAAGATCGTTCCGTCATAGAAGCCCTTTTGAATCAAAGAGATGAAGTTGTTGACGGTATTCGGAGCAACCTCAGGGTACAGTTCGGCCTTAATGATGCCGCCGTTATCCATCTCTATCGTGACCACCGGATGGCTGGCTGTTGCCGAAGGCACACCCTCAGTCGGTGCCGCAGCGCTCTCTTGGGGAGCTGGGCTCGCTGTATTACTCGATGTATTACCTGATGCATTGCTGCTATTTGCCGTACCGTTATTATTTGTTGGTTTGTTACCGCAGCCTGCGGCAATCACCAGCAGTAGGCTCATCATCAGCAGCAGGATGACGGGATTTCTTCTTGTACGCTTCACGTTCTCAATCGCTCCTTTGATCTATAAATATCGTAGTTCATCTATTCTATCATACCCCGATTATCCTGCTTCTTGCAAAGTGATGGGACGGCTTTGGTTGGCACATCTCTGACAGGAGAGTTACAATGTATGGATGATGCTTCCAAGAATACTCAGAAGGGACGTGTGCAGCATGCATTTTTCATGGAAGCGGAACCTGATCGTGCTTTGGGTAGGAGTGTTTTTTTGCAGTACAGCATATTCGATCTCGATTCCGTTCCTCTCGATCTTTTTGAGCGACCAGCTGGGTGTTACAAATCATCTGGAGATCTGGTCAGGGGTCAGCTTTGGAATTACCTTTCTCGCCAGTGCACTGATTTCACCTTACTGGGGGTCGCTCGCCGACAAATACGGGCGCAAGCCGATGCTGATCCGGTCGGGCTTCAGCCTGGCGGCGCTGTATTTGATTAATTTCTTCGTGCATGATCCATATGTGTTTATTATTGTGCGTATATTTCAGGGACTCTTGGCGGGTTTTGTTCCGGCAGCCATTGCGATGGTCGCCACCAATACACCGGAAGACAAGACAGGTTATGCGCTCAGTATTATGTCTACAGCCGGGGCTACCGGGAGCATTATTGGCCCGCTTATCGGCGGCGTAGTCAGCTATTATTCCAGCAACCGCAGCGCATTTCTGTTCTCGGCGGTGATTGTGCTGGTATCGGCGCTAATCGCCACCTTTTTTGCGAAGGAAGAGAATTATGACCGGTCGGCACCGAGATCACATGTGCGTGATGATATCCGGGAGGCGCGGGCGAATCCCGCGTTTATGACGCTGCTGCTGTTGGCAGGGCTGGCGACCTTTTCTGTGATGATCCTGGAACCGTTGCTGCCGATCTATCTGCTCGACATGGGGGTTTCAAGGAATAGCGCCTCCCTAAGCTCGGGCATCGTCTTCTCTGCTGTAGGGATTGCCACGGTAATTATGGCTCCGCAGTGGGGGCGTATCGGCAGCCGGAAGGGCTTTGGATTCATTCTGTTCATCGGCCTGGTCGGCGGAGGCGTCGGCAATATTCTGCAGTATTTTGTATCAGGTTATGTAGAGTTTGCCATCCTGCGATTTGCTTACGGCTTGTTCTATGCCGGTGTACTTCCTTCAGTGAACGCGATGATTGTGCAGGTAATTGACCCTGGCTTCCGCGGCCGGGCCTTCGGTCTGAATCAGGCAGCTACCCAGCTGGCAACCATGGCCGGACCGATAATCGGCGGACTGCTGGGGGCATTTCTTCCAATCCGCTGGATATTTGTCATTAACGGTGTAATGCTCCTCTTGGCGGCGGTGCTTGTCAAAACCCGCAAGCTGGAGGCGAAAGTCGCAGCCACCCATGGCACCGGACAAATGGCGGTACTGGACAATGGATAAGACAAGCAGTTGACAGACCGTCTGCCTGAAGGCAACTCTTCAGCGTGAAGTCTTAAGGACCATCGTGGCCGTTTTTACTTGCCTTGCGCAGCTGCTTGACGGTTCCCAATGTGGTGCCTTCGGGAATGCGGACCCACTCACTTTTGGATATTCCAATCTGCTGAGAGGTATAGATGCCGGAATGTCCGGAGAACAGGAAGCTCACCAGGCAAGCAATGAACATATAGACCGCTCCGCCCGAACCGAACAGCTCAATTCCCATAAGGAAGCAGGCAATCGGCGTATTGGTTGCTCCGCAGAAGACTGCGATGAACCCGAGTGAGGCCAAAAAAGGCGCATATAGATGAAGGAACCCGGCCAAGCTGTTGCCCAGGGTGGCCCCTATGGCAAAGAGCGGAGTGACTTCTCCCCCCTGAAATCCGGTTCCCAAGGTGAATGAGGTGAAAATCAGCTTCCATAGAAAGGCGAAGGGAGCAACATCCGTCTGGAACGAATCCTGAATCAAGGGAATCCCCAGACCAAGGTAATCTCTCGTGCCGGCTATATAGACCAGGGCAATGATGATGAACCCGCCAAGCGCACTTTTGAGCATAGGATTTTTCACTAGCAGGGTGAAGGTTCTTTTCAGATAATGAGTCAGCTCGCTGAACGCAATGCTGGCAAGTCCGAACAGAACGGAGGCCAGGATGACCTTGAGCAGTACAACCAAGGAAAGCGCGGGAAAAACATCCACCTGATAATGAATGTGATGAACGTTCCACAGACGGGTAGTCACAATATCTCCGACAAAGCTTGCTGTGAAGCAGGGGAGAAGGGCCTTATGACTGATTAGGCCGATGGCGATAACCTCCAGACCAAACAGTGTTCCCGCCAAAGGTGTTCCAAAAATAGAGCCAAACCCCCCGCTGATCCCGCACATGAGCAGAATCTGCCGGTCAAGGGAATTGATTCGAATCAGCTTGCCGAAGGCTTCTGCCAGACTTCCGCCCATCTGCACAGCTGTTCCTTCCCGTCCCGCAGAACCCCCAAACAGGTGGGTAACGAGTGTTCCGAACAGGACTAAGGGAGCCATCCGCAGTGGAATCGCCTCATTTCCTTGCTGAATCTGCTCCAGGATCAGATTATTACCTTTACTGCTATTTTTACCATAACGCATGTACAGATAGCTTACCAGAGCTCCGCCCAGCGGCAGCAAATACAGCAGCCAGGCATGATTCAAGCGTATCTCTGTCACTGCATCCAGACTTTTCAGGAAAAAGGCTGAGGCTGTACCGGACAGTATACCGACAATGCCGCCAAGTACAATCCATTTCATAAAGGTCCCCCAAAGGGCCAGATAACTGCTCCTCTCTATAAGCTTCTGCCACCGCAAATACACTTCTCTCATCTTACTAGCCCCCATTAAATGATGATGCCACGACTATAATATGGATTCCCTAAAATCAAACAGACTCCTACCAGCGAAGTGACCGCTGGTAGGAGTCATTAGTCTCTAGAGACGGTTAATGGCGAACTCCATCGCCGTATAGAATTACAACCAATATTAAGGACATCATGTTTAAAAGTCAATGCGAAAAATAACAAGGTTATTCTTCTTCACCATTGGAGCCATTCAGAACATCTGTACCTGGCATAACATCGATTGGCGGGGAGACCGGATCGATGGCTGTCCCAGGCTCGATATCATCGGCATCGGGGACATCCTCCAGCGGCAGTTCTTCTTCCTCGTCATCCATAAGCTCTTCATCGTCCGCATAGTCAATGGCAGTTCCGGATAATCCGGCTGCTTCAGCAGCGAGTACGGCATCTGATTCCAGAACTTCATCCCGCTCGGAGGGTGGCGGAGAAGTTAGGCTGGTGACTCTGTCCGCCCTGCGGCCTAGTGCCGGTTCCGGAGTATTAAGGTCAATATCGGCAGCTAGAAGCGGATCACCGACAAGAGCCGGATCGGAGCCGTCGTCTACAACTCCATCCCAATCGACAGGTTTCTCCTGGATCGGCAGTTCCTCCAGTGGAATGTCCTGTTCTGCGGATACTTCTCTCATTTTATTATAACGTTCATATACAAAATCGGCTTCAGTCTTATTAAATTCATTACCCATAGCCGTTCAGCTCCTTTTGGCGTGATTGTTCTTGGCTTCATTAACGGCAGCTTCCTGATCTTCTTCAGGCAGAGCGTCCGGATAGCTTCCTTCCTGGAACAGGCCGGATTCATTATCAATATCCCGTTCAGTTACCAAGTCCTCATCAGCGGGTGGTCTGCTGGCGGAGGGTTTTTCCTTGTGGTCCATGGCATTTCCTCCTCCTTATAGTATTTCTATACCCCAATCTACGGCTGCGAATCTCTATGCCTTAAGCAGCCTATGCTTAATATAATCAATCTGAAGCAGAATTAACCATCATAGTTCTTGAGCATTCCGCTTAGTAAGGTGTAATTTATCGTCTTTTTTCGATGTTTTTTTGCAATATTAGGCAGGGATGCTGCGAACGTTGTCGAAAATAAGAATCGAATGTACTGTATAAATCCAACTAAAGATTTATTGAGGTGCCATAATGAAGTTGCCATCAACCAAGGCAGGGGCAGCTATTCTCACACTGCTGCTGCTGATTGCTATAGTGCCTATGGGCATCGCCTCTCAGTGGAGCGGCCGGCCGGACCCCCTCTTGTCCGGCTGGCAGCTGAAATGGGAATCCTCAACGGTGTCTAATCCTGCCGAAGCAGCGGCATCCCCTGACAGTGAGTGGATCTCCATAGCTGGCCCATCCGTAAGACCCGCAGCCCCTGCGGGGGCGTCAGCTGTCTGGCTTCGTTTTTCTCTCCCGGAGACAGGGGCGAATCCGGCCCTTTTGATTGATAAAGTATATGGAAGTAACCTCAAAGCTTATATGGATAATAAGCTAATCTATGATTCCCAGAATTTAGTGGACTTTAGCGGGAGTAAGGTACTGATCCCTTTGTCTGGTGCAGAGGGAACTTCCCGGATCTATCTGTGGAGTAGCGGTCACGGTCAGGATTTTGGGTTCGAAGGGGAAATTAGAGCAGGGAGCTACAGCAAGCTGCTGGCTTTTTATGTGAAGCAGGATTTGGCAGATCTCGTGATAGGTGTTGCCTTTTTATTTATGGGGGCAGCCCTGCTGGTTTGTCTGATGTTTTTGAAGCTGGATTTCTTCAAGGGCGGTTTCTTTCTGGTTCTGGTCATTGTTTGTTTTGGCATACTGTTCATTACCTATTCGCCTTTTCTGCCAGTCATATTACACACTCCGGGCCATTGGCTGGATCATTGCTTCGATGTGGCGTTATTGACACTGCTGCCGTCTTTTACATTTTATTTTGAGCAGATTTTCGGATCAGGCCGGCGTGGCTTGACTAAGCGGCTGCGTCAATTTCAGATAGGTTATTCCTTATTTGGACTACTGTTTCTGTGTGTCAACGCTCTGCTGGATTACCGGCTGGACGGAATCTATAGAGTGTTCACCGTAGATATCCTGGGCCTGATAATGATGATACAAGTTGTCTATTTGCTGTACGTTGCAGTCCGGGCTGCATTCCAAGGGAACAGCGATGCGGTTATCTTCTCGATCGGTTTCTCTGTGTTTGCTCTTTTGTCTGTGATGGAGCTGGTTATGTACTATGTTAAAGGCAGCTATCATCTGCAATGGTGGAAGTGGGGCGTTATTGTTTTTATTCTTTCGCTTATTGTCATTCTGGGCAGAAGGTTCGCCAGGAATCATGAACAGGTGCTGGAATATTCCCGGGAGATGGAGCGATTCAATGATGATCTGCAGCGGTCGGAGAAAATGGAGATCATCAGCGAACTTGCGGCTTCGGTGGCCCATGAGGTAAGGAACCCCCTCCAGGTTACCCGTGGATTTTTGCAGATACTGGGGGAACGTTCCGGCAAGAAGGAGAAGGAGTATCTGCAGTTGGCTGTGGAAGAGCTGGACAGGGCTTCGCTCATCATTACTGACTTTCTGACCTTTGCCAAGCCTGGGCCTGACACCTTGGACCGCTTTGAGGTAGCCGAGGCACTTCGCCATATCTCGGGCATTCTGTTACCGCTGGCTAACCTGCAAGGGGGAGCTATCGAGCTGCAGCTTCAGAATGGACTTCAGGTGCTAGGTAGCACTTCCAAGTTCAAACAAGCTTTTATCAATCTGATCAAAAACGCCATTGAATCCCTTGAGGAGAATGGACTGATTACTATTGCTGCCTGGAGGTCCGGAGAGAATATCATCATCAGTGTGCAGGATAACGGGGAAGGGATGAAGGTGAGCGAGCTGGCTCATCTGGGCGAACCGTATTATTCCAATAAGAAGAAGGGGACCGGGCTTGGATTGATGGTGACATTCCGGATTATTGAAGCCATGAACGGTTCCATTCAGTTTCAGAGTAGGAAAGGTGAAGGCACCCGAGTGATTGTTAAATTACCATCGTCTATAGAAAAATAGGAATTATTTTGGTGAATTCCGATTATTTTGAAGGGATGGGCTGTGGATGGGGCGAAGTACTAACAATAACAGAACAATAGTTTCTGAAATTTACTTCTGAGGTGCTCGCATGCGCTTGCTCACTAGAATTCTACATCTATCGGTAGTTCTATTCGTACTTTGTATGGCTTGTAGTGTGCTTCAGGCATCGGCAGAAGGTCATTACAGCTCCACAGAAATCACCAGCTGGCAGATGAAATGGGGAAGCCCGGATGGGGAGTCAGGCCGGGAGGTTCCGCTTGCGGACGGACAAGGATGGATCGAGGTCCATGCACTGCAAGGTACACCAGAGCTTCCCAGTGGTATTTCCTCCGCATGGACGCGTATAGCATTGCCGGCGAATCAATATACTTCACCTGCGGTCTACATTGATACATTATACGCGCTGCATGTAAAGGTGTATGTTGGGGAACGTCTTGTCTTCGAGGGCGACCGCAACTACATTCATGACAATTATTCATTGCTTATCCCTCTCAGTGCCTCAGATAACGGCAAAACCTTATACATATGGACAGAGACCCTGCAGGATCGTATCGGAATTAAAGACAAGGCGCTGCTGGGTGAGCACAGTATCCTAATTAAGGACTATTCAAAAAATGGATTGGTCGACATAGTCTTGGGCGGCGCTTTTTTATTCGTGGCTATCGTTCTTTTTGTCTGCGCGTTTTACTTGAACAAGGAATATTTCCCTATTGCCGCTGCGCTGTCTATAGTTATTGCCTCTACCGGGGTTCTATCGATCACATATTCTCCTTTTACGTACACCTTCTTCAGGTATTTAGGCCCGCTTAGCGTCGTGTTCTTCGATCTGGCACTGCTGTCGCTGCTGCCTGCATTGACCTTTTTATTTGAGAAAATTTTTGGCAGCGGCAAGCATGGTATCATCCGCCGATTCCGTAAATTCCAGGTGGTCTATTCCATATTCTGCATTGCCTGCATGATTGCTAATTATCTGTCGGGCAACCGGCTGGTGGAGTTTTATTATTTTGTATCGGCCACCCTCATCGGTATTATCATGATTCTGCAATTCATCCTGCTGATCGCCTGCGTTATCCTGTTCTCTCTGAGGGGTAACAAGGATGCAATCACCTTCGCCATTGGATTTGGTGTTGCTGCCTTAACCGGGGCGGGTGAGCTGATCTGGTACTATATCCAGCAAGGCAATTATGATCTATTCTATTGGAAGTGGGCGCTGGTGGTGTTCATTCTCTCTTTGATCATCATCCTGGGGCGCCGTCTCGCTTTGAACCATCAGCAGGTTGTCAAATATTCACGGGAGCTGGAGCTGTTCAACAACGAATTGCAGAGGTCCGAAAAAATGGAGATTATCAGCGAGTTGGCTGCATCGGTGGCCCATGAGGTGCGCAACCCCCTGCAGGTGACAAGAGGGTTTCTGCAGCTTCTAAGTGAAAAGTCGAGCGGTGACGAGCGAAGATATTTATTCATGGCCCTTAGCGAGCTGGACCGCGCGTCCAATATCATTACGGATTTTCTCACCTTTGCCAAACCGGAATTCGAGAAGATCTCACTGCTCAGTGTCCGGGATGAATGTAAGCATATCGAGAGCATTCTACTGCCGCTATGTCATTTGAACGGTGGCAAGATGCTGCTTGAGGTCGCCGACCATTTATGGGTAAAGGGCAACTCCTCCAAGTTCAAGCAGGCATTCATCAATATTATCAAGAACAGTATTGAGTCGCTGGGCGAAGATGGTAGCATTCATATTATGGCCTATGCCAAAGAGGATAAAGTATTCATTCATATCAAGGATAACGGGTCGGGGATGGATCCATGGGTTCTGAGCCGGTTGGGAGAGCCTTATTTCTCTTCTAACAAGACTAAGGGAACAGGACTAGGACTCATGGTGACGTTCCGGATTATTGAGGCGATGGGGGGCGAGGTCCGCTTCATAAGCACAAAAGGAGCCGGAACCGAATCCATTACTATTCTGCCCTTGGCAGAAGCGCCGGATGGTTCTGGCTCCTATGAAACTGAGCTTGTATAGGATTACCAGGTGCTAAGTGTGGTGAAGTCCGTTTTCATTACGCCGGATGCCGGGCTTGGTGGGATAACCAGATAGAATTCGTTGGATCCTTCTTCAACGGTCTTGAGAGTAATATCATCGGGAAGTTGAATGCCTAGCGCTTCTTGGAGGGCTGCTTTCGGATCAGTGAGTAATCTTTGCTTGAAACCCGGATCTTCCCATGCCTTTTGAATCACTTGATTTCGGAGAACTGCTTCTGACAAAATAATCACCCTTCCAAAATGGTTATATTTTCCTGATTAGTATAGCATAGCCCAGTCTATTATTCTATATCCTATTTCCTATTTACAGATTTATATGTTTGGATAACCAATAGGAGAGACCCCCTTGTTGTAAAAGCTTTTTCTCCGCCTCAATGGTTGCTGTGATGTGTTGTAGATTCTTGACCATCATCTGGTGGAAGGATAGGAGATGGGGGACGTTCAGTCGGCATTGTTCAAGCTTCCTGTGATTGGACACTGCTGTCCCGGCATATTCGGCCAGTCCCCCTGTGGTGAAGATATATTCTTTGACTTGCTCTTTTGTAAGCGCTCCCCTCTGTAGTTTGAAATGTCCGCTTGCCAGTGACAACAGGCAGTTGTAGCTTCCGCCGTCAAGATCCTGCTCCCAATCCTCGTAGTCGTCCAGCATTTGCAGAGTAAGCAGCGCCGTGTGGAGCACCTCCTCCGCTTCTGTAATCAAAGGGGCATTACCGGAATACAGCAGAATCGCTGTGCTGGTAAGCTTCAGAGGGCTGGCCTTGTGAGAAATCTTCAGGCGGTCATTCCGGAAATAATCTCCATGCGCCTCACCGGCCATGCTCTCCGCCCACTCCAGGATATACCGGTTGAAGCAGAGCCAGAAGAGCGAGTCCGCCGGGAATAAGGGCCTGTATCTGTTGAGGAATTCAACATACAGCAGATTCGCAAGCGGCAGCTTCCCGGCTGCACGGTCCAGGCTGCTGTCGATCAAATCATCCTGAATGAAGAAATACAGCATGCAGAAAACATTGCCGGCCGACAGCTGCCGGACTTCGTCATCGGTAAGACCGTAGCCGTCCCTTAGCCAGAAGGGCAGCAGATAACAGATATAATTTTTGTGACTTCCTGCACTGAAAACGTTAAACTGATCGAGATAGGACAATCCTTGTGTTCGAAGTGGTTCAGGGAAGCCTGAAATAATGTTGCTGCAGTCTTGAAACACTAAACGGAGATCTTCATCGAAATCATGCAGCCAATCCATAATTGGTCTCCTTTTATCAGTTTTGTGTGTGTAAATCTATGTATTAACCATAGGTAAAAAATGGTTTTCGAGATGATTATAGTCTTCCCGTCAGGTGTTTTCAATTAAAATTCGAGGGGGGAATTATAATATGGCATGGTACACGTTTGGGCAAATGCTAATGCATATCCGCCTTGGACAAAAAGCAGCTACTCCAGATGGACGTACGGTGCTTCGCACCTCTGCCGGATTACTCTGGCAAGGCGGGAGGATGGACGGGATCATCGTAGAAGTTAAAGATTATCTGTTCTCTGATCTCTGGCGGATCTACGAGGACGAAGCAAGCCTTAGGGAGAGCCATAACCGGGATTTATTGGAGCGGCGAGAGCGGGAAATGCTGGAGAATCAATATGAAGAACTACGTTGGAACGATATGGAGGAACATAGAGGGAGAAGGGAAGAATAGTTGTACTGCGCACGAACAGAATTATGAAGTGGAAGGGGAATAGGGTATGGATAAAATTGTATTTGGACTGGTGGGCGGGGGCTGGCGTGCGGAGTTTTATTTGCGGATCGCCAGAGCACTGCCGGAGCGGTTTGCGGTCGGGGCTATGTTTGTCCGGAATAAGGAAAAGGCTGCAGCTCTTAGCAGAGCTTGGGGCGTAAGCGTATATACCACCATTGAGGAATATATCGCGTCTGGAGCTTACTCATTTACTGTTGTGAGCTTGAAAAAGGATATCAGCACAGCATATGTGATCCGATTGGCGGAGGCTGGAATTCCAGTGCTCGCTGAGACGCCTCCCGCTTCTGATCTGGAGCAGCTCTGGGAACTGTGGAACCGTGTTGGCAGCTCTGCAAAGATCCAGATTGCCGAGCAATATTTGTTCCAGCCGATGCATGCGGCAAGAATTAGACTGGCTGCATCGGGAAGGCTAGGAACCATCAGCCAGGCTCAGGTATCCGCGGCGCATGGTTACCATGGAATCAGTCTAATCCGGCACTTGCTCGGTATCGGCTTTGAGGATGTCAGCATCCGTGCGCAGAATTTCCGATCCCCGATTATTCAAGGACCGCAGCGCAGCGGCCCTCCTTCCGCGGAAGTGCTGGTGCAGACTGTCCAGACTCTGGGAACGCTGGACTATGGAGACAAGCTGGGCGTATTCGATTTCACCGGTGACCAGTATTTTTCCTGGATTCGCGGTAACCGTGTACTGGTTCGCGGGGATCGTGGTGAAATAAGGGATCAGGACATATCCTGGCTGCAGGACTATGATACACCGCTGTACAGCACACTGCGCAGGATCGATGCGGGACATGGCGGCAATCTGGAGGGCTTTTATCTCAAGGGGATTATGGCAGATGGAGAATGGGTGTATAAAAATCCCTTTGGACCTGCACGCCTGTCGGACGATGAGCTTGCCATCGCTGAGAGTCTTGCCCGGATGCAGCATTACATCCAAGGCGGGCCATCCTTCTATAGCCTGGCCGAAGGAAGCCAGGACCAATATTTGGCGCTACTGCTGGAACAGGCCGCCGATAGCGGCGAGACGGTAGTGTCGCAGCGTCAGCCCTGGGCGGCGGAATAAGGCTGCGCGGCCGAGCGGGATGAAGAACCAACAACAGCAGAAATGCCGTTGTTTATTAAAAAGGCTGCCCGTTCGATATTGACATGCAAACGGGCAGCTTTTGGCTTTTTACCAGTTGAATTTTAAAGCTCTTCAGCCAGTGTTATATAATCGGAGCGCAGCCGGATCAGCTTCGAGACACTCTGCTCTAAGCCGCCGGGCCGGTTGCGCTGGATCCACAGCTGGCGGTAGTGGTGAAGCAGGAGGTCGAGGTCTTTGATCTGCCGCTGGATCAGCGCCGGGTCCAAGAGCTTATCCCCCTTTGCCAGTTGTTTCTTAATCCGGGCCAGCTGTACCGCATGCTGTACAAAATGAATACCATTCTGAAGCTCCTCCAGAACAAGACGGGCATCGCCGCATCCCAGCTCCAACTGGTCGAGCTGTAAGTCGATTCCTTCTATATATTGCTCCAACTGATCAAGGTGTTCATCCGTTAACTTGCTGACAAGCTGTACCTGATGCAGTGGGGAGCGCAACAGCATGGACATTTCCGTATCATTTGGACGGACTACGCCAGACTCATACTTGTAATAGTTGCCCAGATCGAGCAGCAGCCGCCCGATTGTGCCCGAACGGTCATGAAACACGGCTGTGTTCAGGTAAGCTGCAACATCGGCTTCCAGATTGTTCTCTACATTCCAGGCTACTGCTGCACCGTAGGCAAATCCGGCATAGCTGACCGGCAGGTGCTGCCAATGTCCAAAATCTCCCCAGTCGGTAATCAGGTAGCCGATAGCTCCGTTATTCTTGCCATGCACCGCGGCGCTGCGCAGATTGGCCAGCATATTATCGCTGCGGCCTGTGAGTGAATTCCAGGAGCTGGTTCCGGGGCATACATAGAATGGGATTCCGGCTTCCCGGAATTTCAGCGTATCTTCTTCAAACGGATGAGCTGCGCTGTAGCCCCATTCCATGGCAATGATATCTTTGGGCAGCTGGGGAATGAGCTCAGGGTGCTGGATGATAATATCTCCCCAAAATTGCATGGTTTTGCCGCGCTTCTGGACAAGTTGATGAATTTTCAGCAGGAAAGATAAATAGAGCTGACCTTTGCCTATGGCCTCGGCCGATGCTTTGCTTTTGCCAAGACCTAGTTCATACGTCTCATCACAGCCTACATTAAAGTGCTCCGATGAGAAGTAGGGGAGGAGATCATCATACATGGTGCCAAGCAGTTCAAGGACTTCAGGATCCTCAGTATGGAAGGTACCCGGGTGCATAAACAGCCCCTCAGGGTACATTTCACTATCATACATATGCTCTGGAAGCATGAAGCCTTCAGGGGTTTCGGCAAGGGCGTTGAACTCCGGACGGGTCAGCCAACCCTCCATGTGCCCGAAGCTGTTTTGATTCGGAACCAGCTCGATATAACGTTCCTTGCAATAGGCATCCAGCAGCAGAATTTCCTCGCCGGTGATGGGGGTCTCGAGCTCCCAGACGTGTGGAAAAGACTCATAGGCAAATGGAGAACCTTCTATATATAACTGCAGCTGGTTCAGCTTCACATCCGCCATGAAATCTATGATGTGGTAAAGGGTTTCGAGCCTCGGGATTTTGTTGCGGCTGATATCGATCATCAGTCCCCGGGCGGCAAAGTCCGGCTGGTCGGTAATCTGCAAGTAAGGGATGCTCCTACCGCAATGCTGCAAAATTTGTTTTAGCGTGGCTGTAGCATAAAAGGCTCCTTGAGGAGAACCATAGATGACAGCAATTCCACTCTCATCGACGCGGATTTCATAGCCCTGTGCAGGCAGCAGGGGACTATAACTAAAGTGATAGACCGAACATGTGGCTGAATGTGTGCCTACAGACAGGGAAAGGCTGATCTGAAGAGTCTGCGACACGATGTGCTGAAGCCGGCGCGCGGCAGGGAGGACGGAATCTTTTGCTTCAGCCGCTAGAACTATGCTTCCTGCGGGAGGATGCTTGAAACGGCCGTCTGACACGTTCAACACCTGTGGCTTCGGAAACAGCAGCAATGGATGATTTTCAGACATAGCGTGAACACCTCTTGTTCATGTAGAATATGATCATCTTCAGAATAACCATATCACTCCTGGATACAGGGAGGAATGCACATGATGTTCGAGGTCATGGATTATATGATCAGTCCATACCCCATAAGGATTATTGATCCCAGAGTAGAGTCTTCCAGGCTTAGGCTGAAGACGATACAGATAGGCCAAACGGGTCATCTGCCGGGAAGGATATTGTTTCGTTCAAACGCAGTATTCGAGCATTGGGCACTTGTATATATATTATCCGGGAACGGAACCTTTATGGAGAACGATGGCAAGATACAGCAGGTACGTGCCGGCAGCCTGTTCTTCTTCCGTCCTGGCTGTAATTACTGCTTCGGGCCTCAGGCGGGAGGAAGCTGGGATGAATATTATATTAATTTCACGGGTACACGTGTGACTGAATGGCTGGAGGCAGGACTTATCGAGGGGGGGAGAGTATTTGAGGCGGCTGCGTTCTCGGGGCTTTCTTCCATTTTTGAACAGGTGCTCAGACTGATGGAGGGCGGTGTTCCGGCGGATGCCGACAGGGCGGCAGCCATGCTGGAAGGGATATTGCTGGAGTGCTCCCTAATCACTCAAGGTTTTTCCTGGACACGGGAGGCTGACATTATGCCCCAAATCCGCGAAGAGTTGAACTCCTGCATCTACGGTAAGCCAGATCTTCGGGACATTGCCGCCAGACACCATATTTCGATGTCCACACTTCGCCGGCTTGTGCGGCGAAGCAGCGGGTACCCTCTGCATGAGTATATTCACCGGCTCAAAATGGCCGAAGCGAAGCATCTGCTGCTTAACACCTCCCTCCAGGTCAAAGCGATAGCCGGGATGCTGCATTATGGCGATTGTTTTTATTTTTCAAGGTTATTTAAGAAATATATGGGAGTGTCCCCACTCATTTGCCGCAAAAGTCTATAATTACCGACAAAATTCTACTTTAATTGATCTAAGTGTGTCGGAATTTGCGGTTTTTTCATTGACACCGGCAAAAATAGGATGTTATTATTTAGGTGAAATTAGCAGAATCACGATAGTTCTTATAGACTATGCCGGAGATGAAGCCATGAGAGAATTTTACTGCATCAGTTGCCGCAGTCTCCATAAGGTGGATACACCAAACCACACTGTACGTATTTTGTCCACCGGGTATCATATCGTTGGCGAACAACGCTATCAGATTTGCATTTGTAATTCATCCAAGTTGCCCAAAGCCTTGCCAGCGGTAGCCGAATAGACTGCGAATGCCTGGAAAGATTACGACAACCATAGATTTTTGCTTCCGAAACAGCCAGTCCCTTTTTAGGGGCAGGCTGTTTTATTTGGTCTGCGGAGATTCAGGAGGAGTCTGGTAATTATTGTAATCGCTATCATTAGAAAAGAAGGATGGGATTTGATAATCCTATGAAAAAAAAAGCCCTATTTTACGCAAAAATCCCCAATTGTAAACGTTATCAGCAAAAAGGGGAACTTGTTATTGTGATTTTTCTCATGTATGATGCTTTTAAACAAAGCTTAAATAAGCTCGCATTTTCCACAAACTGGAGAATAGGGTGGTGGGATGAAAATTAAAGCAACCGCGGAAGACAGAATGATTGCACTTTACAGAACGATTTCTTTGTCCCTCACATCACTGATGTACCTCCTTGACCATACGGGGCCTTCCGTCTTTTCTAAATCCCTATTAATCATCTTGTTATTATTATTTGCCCAAATATTCACTGTTTATTATCGGAGGCTTCGTAAATGGCCGCGCGTTCTTATGCTTGCAGTGAGCATAGAGATCGCTGGAATGATTGTACTGACGTTGTTTACTGGCGGGTATGACAGTCCTTTTAAACTATACGTTCTTAATCCGGTTCTCATCGCTGCAGGTTCTCTATCTTTTTATTTCAGTTGGAGCCTGTTGCTTGGTTATTTTGGCATATTTGCCGCATTTTGTTACTTTTTTATGAACACTTCCGGCAAAACTTTTGCAGAAGCAGTGCTTGATAACGGCAACCTGTTTCTAGTCATGGTACTTACGGTTATAATTATGCAAATGGTCAATCGGATGAAGCGGCAGCGGGAAGCGGCAAACGCACGGACGAACGAAACCATGGAGCACATTAAATCGCTCTATCACATTGTGGAGACTTCAAGTCAGCATGATTTCATGAACATCGGGCAAGTCATTACGGATTATGTGGTAAAGCTTACTAAGCTGGACAAAGCCTTGTTTTGGTTTGCAAAAAAGAGTGGGGAGCCTGCCCCTGAGAGCCGCCAGACCGGCTGGCAGCAGGAGGAAGAATGGTACCTGTTCGCAGAGCTGGAGAAGCACGAACATGAATGGAGACTGCAGCGCGAACCGGTATTCAAAAGCCTACCCGGACTCGGAGACTTTCTGCTTATGCCCGTGAGAATGAGTACACGTTTTGTGGGCATGATTGGCGTCAAGCTGGAAGCATCGGAGGGCCTGGAAGGCCGCAGATGGTATATCCAGCAGCTAATGTTCCTCTCGGAGCTGAGCGCCATTATTCTTGAACGCCATGAGCTGGGCGTGATTGAGAACCGGCTGATCATCACCAATGAGCAGAACCGGATTGCCGATGAAATGCATGATAGTGTATCGCAGAGCCTTTTTGGCATTGTCTATGCCACTCATTCTCTGAAGCAGACGTGGCGGAAGATGTCCGAATCCGAGCTGGAGGAGCAAATTGAACTGATCCATGATTCGGCAACCAAGGTTGCCAAGGAGCTGCGCATTACGATCTACAGCCTCAGCTCCAAAAAGAGCGGCGGTCCCACATGGCTGGGCATGGTCAGATCACATTTAAAAAACTTATCCAGGCTGAATGATGTGGAAATTGAATTAAAAATAACGGGGGATGATTTCAGTCTTCCTTATCCTTACCACAAGGCGCTCTTCCGGATTATATCCGAAGCGACAGGCAATGCCATACGTCATGGTGCAGCCAGCCGGGTGGATGTCGAACTGTCACTGAAGCCGAAATGGATCAGACTATCGATAAGCGACGATGGCGTTGGTTTCGATACTGATCTGCTCTGGACCGAATCCGAGGATAATACCGGCGGATTAGGCATGAAGAATATGCAGTATCTGGCACAGTCCCTAGGCGGTGACTTCCAGTTATCCAGCAGTGAGAATGCAGGCACCAGAATTTTAATTTCGATACCTGTCGGCGTGGCTGAACTGAAAAATGCATAAACTTTAGGCAGGAGGTCGTTCAAGTGAAAATCGTCATTGTTGATGATCATCCATTGGTTAGAAGAGGACTTGCGGCGGTCATTTCTATGCAGGCGAATCTGCATTTTGCCGGTGAAGCAACGAATGGCCAAGAAGCGCTTCTGATCATAGAAGAGACACAGCCTGATCTTGTGCTTATTGATCTTAAGCTGGCCGATGAATCAGGTCTGGATGTCATCAAAGCAGCGCGTTCACGCGGGATGAGCAGCAAATTCATCCTGTTAACCTCTTCGGCAAGCCGGGAGGATTTCCTGAAGGCGGAAGAAGTGCTGGTTGACGGGTACGTGCTCAAAGAAGCTTTGCCTGAGGAACTGCTGTTTGCCATTCAGCTGGTTCATAAAGGCCGAAAGTATTATGACCCCGGACTGATGGAAGATAAGATGCGGATGAACGGCAACAGTCCGACAGATGAATTAACTCCCAAAGAAAAAGAAGTGCTCATTGAGCTTGGCCAGGGTGCCAGCAACCGGGAGATCGCTTCCAGGCTGTTCATCAGTGAGTTCACGGTGAAGAAGCATGTTAGCCAGATTCTGGCGAAGCTTCAAGTAGCTGACCGGACACAAGCAGCATTGTATGCAAACGCGGTGGGGCTCACCAAATATGAAATGTCATACGATTAACTTCCATTTTATTAAAAATATGTTAGATACACGGACATCCTTGTCCGTGTTTTTTTGTTTTCTTTTGGAAGGGTTTTCACAAATTTTGCATTCCTTTTACATTAGCAGAGCCGCCTGAACATTACCTGAATATAACCTGGACAGGATGTTACCTGCCCAGAAGTCTGCTAAACGCCTGCATACGTAGCTATTAGTGCCACGGCTTGTAAGGATTTTCAAGTCATATACTACTAAAGTCTACCATGCGCCCCCTCTTTTGTAGCAAAGCCTCTCACACGAAAGTGAAGATTAAAGTGATGGTATGACCCATGTGGGGATTCCCTAGGATTGATAGAATAAAAGCAAGATATCTGAAACTTTCATGATTGCTTTCAGAATGTAACGAATGCGGAAGGAGGGTTACTGTGGAAAAGACGATTTTGGATTACATTAACCTGATTAAGAAAAGGTTATGGTTGATCACGCTGTTTGTACTCATCTCATGCGCTACTACCTATTATGTCAGCCAGAACTTCGTCGTGCCTGTCTACTCAGCCTCCGGACAGCTGCTCGTCAACAACGCCGCGAATGTCCCCGAGAGCAACAACCTTAATAATCTGAACTTCAGTCTCAACCTCATCGAGAGCTATAAGGAAATTATGAAGTCGCCCACGATTATGAAGAGTGTAGTAGCAGAACATCCGGAATTCAATCTGACAGAACAGCAATTGGCTGGCAAGCTGCAGATCAAATCTTCGGAAAAGAGCCAGGTGATCAACCTGAGCGTGCAGGATGAGAACTACGCCAAAGCCGCTATGATCGTTAACGCGGTTTCGCAGACATTCATCCGCAATTTGCCGGCACTGATGAATCTGGACAACGTAACATTCCTGACTCCGGCTGATCCGGCAGATGTTCCTGGACCTGTTAATGGTGGAGCGACAATGAACATCATCATCAGTTTTGTAGTTTCACTGATGGCAGCTATCGGAATTATTCTGCTGATGGAGACTCTCAACAGCACACTCCGGACAGAGAAGGAAGCAGAGTTCGATCTCGGACTTCCGGTTATCGCCAGCATTCCTGTGATCCGCAAACGCGATTTAGGAAAGTCAGCAAATGCTAAAGCAAGAGTAGGGGAGGGTGCTTATGTTACGGCTGAATAAGAGTCTGATTGCAGACATCAATCCTTCCTCACATATCTCTGAATCCTTCCGCTCGCTGCGCACGTACATCCGCCAGCTTGGTCTTCTGAAAGGCAACGGAGGGCAAGTGCTGCTCTTTACCTCTGCCGAAGGCGGGGAAGGAAAAACAACGATATTGTCGAACCTTGCAGTTTCTTTTGTACAAGACGGCAAGAAAGTGGCTGTGGTTGATTGCAACCTGAGACATCCGGGACTGCACAACGTGTTTGAGGTAGAGGGCAGCCAAGGGCTTGCCGCATACCTTGGAGGCAAGGAAGAAGCAAAGGATATTGCCGTTTATGGCAATCTGGCTAATCTGGCTGTAATTCCTGCCGGTATTACCAGTGTGAGTCCGCCGGATCTGCTGGGCAGTGAGCGAATGGCAGCTCTGCTAGAGGATTTGAAGGCAAGCTTTGATCTGGTGCTGCTGGATTCGCCGCAGGCGGTAGAATACAGTGATGCGCGTATCCTGGCTCCCCTGGCAGATGGATTGATTATCGTCGCCAGACACGGCAAGAGCAAACGCGAGTCGCTTAAGAAGCTGAAAGTCCTAATGGAGCAGACAGGCGTGAAGATTCTCGGAATTGCTATGAATCAGACCAGATAGTACTTCCAAGCGGGTTTTGTTCTAAAGAGAAAATGAGTGGAGCTAATACTTACAAAACCTGGTGTATGCTTCCGAAGCAAGTTTTGTACGAAGAATATTCGGATGAGGCATATGCTTACAAAACTTTTTAGGAGGTAAGTGCGGATGAAGAAGGTAAAGAAAGTAATTATCCCTGCAGCAGGACTAGGAACGCGCTTCCTTCCTGCGACGAAAGCAATGCCTAAGGAAATGCTACCGATCATTAACAAACCCACTATTCAGTACATTGTGGAAGAAGCGATTGCTTCCGGTATCGAAGACATCATTATTGTTACAGGTAAGGGAAAACGCGCGATTGAGGATCACTTCGATAACGCTTTTGAACTGGAGTCCAGACTGCTGGAAGACGGCAAGCTGGAGCTGCTGAAAGAAGTTCAGCGTTCATCCAAAGTGGAAATTCACTACATTCGCCAAAAAGAACCTAAAGGCCTGGGCCATGCAGTATGGTGCGCCAGACGGTTTATCGGAGACGAGCCCTTCGGAGTCATGCTTGGTGACGACATCGTAACCGGCAAAGTACCCTGCTTGAAGCAACTCATCGATCAATACGAGGAAACGCAGAATTCCGTAATCGGGGTTCAGGAGATTCCTGATGAATTCACCAACCGTTACGGCATTATTGAACCCGATTTGCAGGACGGACGATTGTACCGGGTTAATAATTTTGTCGAAAAACCTGCGCTTGGCACCGCACCTTCCAATCTGGCGATTATGGGACGTTATGTGTTCACTCCAAAGATCTTTAAATACCTGGATCTTCAGGAAAAAGGTGCAGGCGGCGAAATTCAGCTGACAGATGCTATTCAGAAGCTGAATCAGAGCGAGCGCGTATACGCTTATAACTTTGATGGTACGAGATACGATGTCGGCGAACGACTGGGATATATTTTGACTACCCTTGAATTTGCACTGCAAAGCGAGGATCTGCGGTATCCGGTGATGGATGCAATGGCAGAATGGCTCAGTAAAGAGGGATTAACGCTGAATAGCTAAAAACCAGGTTTATACTTTTTGAAAAGAGCAAACTTTTAGGAGGAATGAGGAGAAATGAGCATGCAAAAACTGCCGGAAGACTATGAGGCCGTCCTGCCGAAACTTTACATGCTACATGCCAAAGAAGGAAGTAAAGAAATGGATTCCTATCTGGTGATGAAGCGGATTATTGACATTTTTTTCTCCGCTCTTGGCCTTCTCGTGCTGCTGCCGCTATTCATAGTGGTAGCAATCCTGATTAAGCTGGAAGACCCGAAAGGAAAAGTATTCTTCCGTCAGAACCGGGTTGGCAAGGACGAGAAGCTGTTTCCAATGTATAAGTTCAGATCCATGGTCTCCAATGCCGAGGAACTGAAAGCAAATCTGATGGCCTATAACGAGGTCAGCGGTGCAATGTTCAAGATCAAGAACGATCCCCGTATCACCCGTATAGGAAGATTCCTGCGCAAGACCAGCATTGATGAATTGCCTCAACTCTGGAATGTGCTGATGGGACATATGAGCCTCGTCGGCCCCCGTCCTCCACTAGTGGAAGAGGTTGCCCAGTACACGGAATATGATAAGCAGCGGTTGATGGTTACGCCAGGCTGCACAGGTTATTGGCAGGTAAATGCGAGAAACAGCGTTGGATTTGATGAAATGGTTCAGCTGGATCTGACCTATATCCATATCCGCAGCACCATGCTGGATCTCAAAATAATCTTCAAGACTGGCCTGATGCTGCTCGGCTCCAAAGATGCGTATTAATAAAATGGAAATTGGGTGAATGCCGATGCTTGTATACGGAGACGTTCCTAAGATTTCCATAATCATCTGTACCTACAACAGATCCGCTTTACTGCTTAAGACGCTTCAGTCGCTATTACCGCTGGAGAATCTGGACCAGGCCGAAGTCATTGTGGTGGATAACAGCTCCAAGGATGATACGGCAACTGTAGTCAGGCGGTTTATGGATACAGAAGGTACAGATATGGATATCCGTTACATTCTGGAGCCGGTACAAGGATTATCGGCGGCCCGGAATACAGGGATTCTGGCTTCCAAATCGTCGCTCATCGCTTTTCTGGATGATGATGCGATTCCTTGCCGGAATTGGATAACGACAATTGAAAGTACGTTTGCACAAAAGCCCGAGGTCATGGCCATGGGTGGCAAGATTGCTCCCATCTTTGAAAGTAAGCGTCCGGATTGGCTGATCAAGCCGTTCGAGCTGCCTTACACTATCGTTGATTTGGGCAACCGCATTAAGGAATATCCGAAACGGCTGCATCCCTGCGGCGCCAATATGGCGATGCGCAAGGTGGCCTTCGACATTAGCCTGTTTCCTCTGGAGCTCGGAAGAAAAGGAGATTCACTTCTTTCCGGTGAAGAGACCTGGTTGTTCAATCAGATTGAAAGTCAAGGACATTCGATTCTTTATCATCCGGAGATGGCTGTCGATCATTTCGTACCAGCCAACCGTTTGACTGAAGATTGGATTATGAAAAGATATTACAGCCAAGGCATATCCAACGCGATGAAAAGCGATGGTGTGAAAGGAAATCTGCTCCTGCTGGGTAAGACGGCCGCCAAAGTCATCTATGTGATGGCTGATTCGATCCTCTCCAGAAGCCAGGGAAGAAGACTCCTGAACAAATGCCGGCTGGAGAGTATTCGCGGAACTCTTCATATGATCTGGAACCGGAAGAGGGAATCCGCAGCGGGGTGAGGGAGACAATGACGAATTTTGAGTGGGGCTCCAAAATAAATGCTGTACCATACGGAATGCTCTATCTCATGTCCGCCCTGTTCTTAGGAACAGCGGTCATCTATCAGCCAGTAATAGCGATAGCAGCCGTTCTCCTGATTATATTGCTGGTTGTCTCGATCTCTCGTCCTGAACTCATCAGCTATTTCGTCCTGCTGACGACAGCGGTCTCCATCAACTTTCTGTATCCCGGCAGCATGTTCGGCGTAGAAATCCTCTCGCTTTACAAGCTGGTGATCCTGATGCTGCTGGTACCCTGCATTCTGGTGAACGGACTGAAGTTCCGTCTCAGCCCGCCCCTTTGGGCGATGGTAGGACTGCTCTTCATCACCTTTGGCACCTCCATTTGGCTGCCTGAGATGAGCGGATCCATTGCGGTGAAGGCATTTATCGGCTTATCCCTTCCTTTTGTTTTTCTCTTGATTAACTGGAAGAAGGAAGTGGCCGAACGGCAAATCCGCATTATTGCTTCGCTTCCACTAATCAGCGTGCTGGCTGGAATCGTACTGCAAGTTGCACATCTTCATGCATTCCTTGATGTGGAGTTCACCGGTGCTGTACGGATTCAGGGAGCGAACATCCCTGCACATCTTGCGATGCTGGCCTTCATAGGCGTGGGAATTGCCTTCATTGAGATCAAACGGAGTCCGCAGCATGCACGCTTTTTCTATACCATGCTGGCATTGAACTTCCTGATTCTCATTGGCACCGGGACACGCGGACCGATATTGGCACTAGTGTTAATGGCTCTGTATTATTTCTACGATATTTCGAAGCAGTACCTGAAGGGCAGAACACAATTTCTGATTCCGCTCCTGTGCTCGGTTATTCTGATCTTCTCAGCAGTATATCTGCAACTCGACAACATCAAGAAGCGTTCCTTCGAACGCTCGACGGAGACGACGGTTGACTTATCGGGACGCGCAGAAGCCTGGGAATACTTCCTGAACAAGGCGGCAGATTCTCCGTGGTCGGGCAGAGGACTTGGAGCCGTTACAGTGGCGAATGACGGAACACTGTACAAAGGATTCGTGGTTCCCCACAACGAATATATCCGCTTTTACTTTGATGGAGGGTATATCGGAGCCATACTGCTCCTCATTTCATTGTTGGCTGTATTTACTCTGGTGTACAGAGCTTTGGCACGGCCAGTCAAACCATATTATCTGTTCTTCATAGCAGGGTTTATGATTTATTCGTTTTCTGATAACACGCTGTCGACGGTCCAATCGATTATTCCATTCTGTTGGTACCTGAACTGCCTGTATCGATCTTCACAGCCAACCGATTCCCCACAAAAAGAAGTGATACGATGAACCAAGTGAACATGTTCGATGTCAATTTCGATAACTATGATTTCATGGATCTGCTTGATTACATTGATAAGACTATTCAGGAACGGTCACAATCGTACATCCTGACCTGCAACGTCGATCATGTCATCAAGCTTCGCAAAGACAAAGAGTTCCAGACAGTATATTCCGAAGCAGGTGCTGTAGTAGCAGACGGAATGCCGCTTATCTGGGCCTCAAAAATGCTGGGCAAGCCGCTGAAGCAAAAGGTATCGGGAGCAGACCTTTTCAGCCGCCTCGGCAATGCCTTTGAACAAAGGAAGTACCGGCTGTTCTTCCTGGGTTCAGCGCAAGGCGTTCCGGAGCAGGCAACCAAGAATCTAAAAGCGGCCTATCCTGACATGAATATTGTCGGCTGCTATTCTCCTTCCTACGGCTTTGAGCACAACGATGAAGAGAACCAACGTATTATCGAAATGCTGACGGAAAGTCAGCCGGATATTGTGTTCGTAGGCGTGGGAGCGCCGAAGCAGGAGAAATGGATTTACCGGCATTACAATTCTTACCGGGCGCCGATCTCTATTGGCGTAGGAGCCACCTTTGACTTCCTGTCAGGATCAGTGAAGAGGGCGCCGGATTTCATGCAGAAAACAGGGCTCGAGTGGTTCTGGAGACTTAGCCAGGAACCGGGGCGGCTCTGGAAAAGATATCTTGTCGATGATGCCCAATTCCTGGTTCTGCTGCTCAAAGAGCTGCGTAAACGGGACAAAGCAAAGGGAGGCAGGCTCGAATGAACTTAAGTCTTCCGTCCATGAAGTCAGCAGGAATGCTGCTGCTGATCTGCGGTATATGTCTTGGGCTTCCGCTGATGATCGGGTTTGCCAGTGCGAAGCTCAGTTCTTCCAATAGTCTTCAGGGGATTATCCTGGCGGGAATCCTGTTTCCGGCCTTCCTGCTGGCATTGTTGAAGCCGAAGGCGCTTATCGCCTATACCTTGCTGGTCTGGGCGGTAGCTCCAGAGCTGCGGCGGATCGCTGATTGGTCGGAAGGAGTCTACCATTCTGTATCACTGCTCAGTCTGGCGCCGCTGCTGACGGGTGCTACCCTGGCGATTCCGGTGCTGGGAGAGATTCACCGCATGCGCAAATCCTCCACCCGGATCATCCTGTTATTCTCGGTGGCACTGGCTTACGGAGCGCTGATTGGCCTCGCGAAGAACGGTATAGGCTCGGTGTACGACCTTGCGAATTATATCGTGCCCTTGCTGCTGATTCCGTTCTTCGCCGTAACCCGCTTTAGCCCGAAGGATATTGACCGGTTGCTGTATGCTTTTGCCAACCTTGCAGTTCTTGTAGCCATATACGGAATCGTCCAGTATTTGACCGTTCCGCCATGGGATGCCTTCTGGATGAAACATGCCGACATGATGTCCATTGGTACACCGTATCCTTTGGAAATCCGGGTTTTCTCCACACTGAATTCTCCCGGACCTGCGGCGACCTTCCTGGTATTTGCCCTGGTACCGATGATTCTGGAGAAAAGATGGCAGGGAACGTTGCGCTGGATCGGCGTTATGCTTGTTGTCATCTGCCTTCTCACCACGCTGGTGCGTTCCGCCTGGCTGGTGATGCTGGTTATGCTGCTGGTATACATCGCTTCCTCCCCGTCAAAGGGCAAGTGGAAGGCGTTACTCCAACTGGTCTTCGTCGCTGCCGCATTGTTCTGGATTGTCCCTAAGCTTCCAGGTGCAGAAGGACTGGTCGCCCGTATGGAGACATTGACCTCTGTGCAGGAAGACCACTCCTATAATGAACGCCTGAGTCTATGGCAGAACATGCTTCCGATGGTAGCGTCCAATCCGGTCGGCCAAGGCATAGGCAGTGTAGGCCAGGGCACCAAGATTGGCAACGGCGGAGAGCTGGGGGAATACGGGAACATGGATAACGGTGTGATCGCCTTGCTGCTTACCTTCGGAGTTCTGGGTGCCTTATTCTTCTTCGGTGCGCTAGGCGCAGTGATTAAACAAATTGTAGTCAGAGTGACCAGCAGAGACAGTCTTCAGCCTTATGCCCGGTTATCGTTGGCAGCATGGATGGGGGCAGTGGTCAGTCTGGTATCGGACAACGGTTTTCCCGGACTCAAGGGCTACCTGATCTGGATGTTGATCGGGCTCGGACTTGGGGCCAAAGAGATTATTGATAGCAGAAAGAAGGGAACACCACATGCAGCCATTGAACGCAAAATCACTTCCCACTAGCACGGTCTGGTCCTCGCTTCGGCGGTTTACCAAGAGCAAGGACAATAGCTCTGCTGCTGTAAAGACCATGTTCGTCAGCGTACTGATCCTGCTGGTTAATATGCTGACTGGTGTGCTGACCGCCCGCTACCTTGGGCCGACAGGACGCGGCGAACAGACTGCTATGGTGAACTGGTCACAGTTTCTGGCGTTCAGCATGAGCTTCGGTATTCCATCGGCACTGATCTATAACGCCAAAAAGAATCCGGATGAGGCGGGGGTACTCTATCGGGTGGCCCTGCTAATCGCTCTAGCATTCGGCACATTAGCCATGATTGTCGGCATCATTATTCTTCCATACTGGCTGAAATCCTTCAGCCCGAATGTCGTACTGTTTGCACAATGGTCGATGATCCTGTGTCCGCTGATCGTAGTCTCACAGATCAACAATGCAGCCTTTCAGTTCAGAGGAGATTACAAGACCTTCAACTGGATGCGGTATCTGCTTCCGCTGCTGACACTGGTGGCCATCGGAATTCTGATTCTCACCCATTCGATGAATCCTTTTACAACGGCTTTGGCGTATCTGTTGCCTTCGGTGCCAGTCTTCATCTACATGACGATTACACTGCTCCGTACCTACAGGGTGAAGATGAAGGATGCTTACAAGAATTTCAAAAGATTGTTTACTTACGGGCTGGGTTCCTACGGCAATGATTTGCTCGGACAGTTCTCCTTCTATATCGACCAGATCATTATCGCCGGGCTGCTACGGCCAGCCGATCTGGGGTTGTATGCGGTAGCGGTAAGCCTCTCCCGGATGGTCAACTTCTTCTCGAACTCGATCACCGTGGTGCTCTTTCCAAAAGCTTCCGAGCTGTCCAAGGATGAGGCCATTTCTCTTACCTTCAAGGCTTTTCGGATCAGCACAACATTCACCCTTCTGGGTTCACTGTTCCTGATGCTGGTAGCACCATTCGTGATTCCGCTGCTGTATGGGAAGGATTTCAACACTGCGCTGACGGTGTTCCGGCTGCTTCTTCTGGAAGTTACGATCAGCGGAGGCACATTGATCCTGGCCCAGGCGTTCATGGCACTCGGCAAACCGAAGTTCGTATCGATCCTGCAAGGGGTCGGACTGATACTGGTCATCCCGCTGCTGTTCCTGCTGGTGCCGAAATTCGGATTGTTCGGGGCTGGTGTGGCGATGCTCTCATCGGCGGTGCTGCGGTTCTTGTTCATTATCCTGAATATCAGATACAACCTGAAGGTCAAACTGCCCCGCCTTATCATTAACGGGGATGACATTCAGTGGATGAAGACAACGATGAATTCTTATATCCGCAAAAAACCTATGGATACCTAAGCAATTAAAGCAGATAAAGCATTTAAACGGTTGAGCGAGCAGAGGCACGATGCGAGCAGTGTTTTTGCTTAAAAGAAAAAAGGACAGTGTGAGAGGAAAGTAGAGAAATTTTGGAGCTGTAGAAACAAAGTGTCCGCCTTTGTTCTCTGATTTCAACCGCAACCAGCGGTTCCATCAAAGAAATCAGAGAACAACAGCGGTCGAAAGCCCAAACATTTCTCGAATTGACGACAAACACTGGACTGAAAAAGGAGGATACCTTCATGGATTCAGTGAAAAGCGTGCTTGGCGGCCCGGGCAGTTACCCGATATCGGCTGTCATCATTGCTCAGGATGACGAAGTTCGAATATCCAAAGCAATTCAGTCCTGCCGACTATTCGCCGATGAGGTGGTTGTAATCGACGGAGGGAGCAAAGACGGGACGGTGCAACTCGCCGAAAGCTTAGACTGCCGGGTGTTCGTTAACCCATGGCCCGGATACGCGAAACAAAGGGAATTCGGAGTGGAACGCGCCGTCCATGATTGGGTCTTCCTGATTGATACCGACGAAGTGGTCAGTGATGAGCTGGCGCAGGACATTCTGGACCGCAAGCCGGGTCTTACAGATCGGGAAATCGCCTTCTCGCTGTACCGGATTGGTGATTTTCTGGGCAAGTGGCTGGATAAGGGTGAATATCTGGTGCGTCTATACAACCGCAAGGCATATGCCATCCGCAACAGTCTGGTGCATGAAATACCAGAGGTACCGGAGGACAAGACGGTCAAGTTGAATGGAACGCTCTGGCATCAGGGCTTCCGCAGCATCAATGACCATGTTGCCCGCTTTAACAAATATACCGATCTGGAAGCCCAAACGGCTTATGCCGCCGGCAAGCCCTTTAAGATCAGCCGCTTGCTGATTCGCCCCCCGGCTCGCTTTTTACAGAAGTATTTCCTGCACGGTCTGTACAAAAAAGGAATTTCAGGGTTTGCGGTATCCATATTCTGGGTGATGTATGAATTCATGGTCGGCTTCAAGCATTACGAATTGAACAGCTCCGGCAAGCTGGCCCGGCACAATGCACTGGGTCAGGCGGAAAAAGAGAAAAAAGGGGAGAGAAGCTATGCCGTACAGTGACGGATTGAACATTATGACTACCGGCCTTAGCTGGCCCTCTTTACAGCCAGGCGGACTTAACACGTATTTCAAATCCGTCTGTGAGCAGCTCTCTTCACGCAATAATGTGCATGCGCTGATCTGCAGTCAAGAGACGCCTACCACAGCCAAAGAGCTGATTATCCACAACGCCGGTGACCCCAAACAAACCATTTGGAAGCGTAAGGAAGCGTTCCAGCGCAAGGCGGCAGATCTGATGGGAAATGGCAGTGGACGTATAGATATACTCTATTCCCACTTTGCACCTTACGGAATCGGGCCGGCAATCGAAGCGAAGAAACGCGGCATTCCCGTGGTAATGACCTTCCATGGTCCATGGAATGAAGAGATGAAGATCGAAGGTCAGGGGATCAAACACCGGGTCAAAACAACCATAGCGAAATCGATTGAACATAAAGCGTATAAGCTTGCGGACAGATTCATCGTACTCAGCGAATACTTCCGCGACATGCTGCACAGCCTGCACGGGGTGCCGCTGCATAAGATCACAGTGATCCCGGGAGCGGCTAATGTGGAACGTTTCATTCCCGCTACCAATCGTCTGGCAGTCCGGCGGGGGCTGAATCTGCCGGAGGGAGCAACCACTGTATTGACAGTGAGACGGCTGATGAACCGGATGGGACTGTTGCAGCTGCTGGAGGCCTGGAAGCAGGTGGCCGAGCGTTTCCCGAACGCGATTCTGCTGATTGGCGGTAAAGGCCCGCTGCGCGGAGAGCTGGAAGAGAAAATCTCTGACTACGGACTTGGCAACAAAGTAAGGCTGCTTGGCTATATCCCCGATCATGAGCTGGCCTCCTATTATCAGGCAGCAGACATGTTCGTGGTTCCATCCCAGGCACTGGAAGGATTCGGACTGATCACCGTCGAGGCCCTTTCTTCCGGGCTTCCTGTAATGGCAACTCCGGTAGGAGGCAATAAAGAAATTCTGATGGGATTCCGGCCGGAACTGTTGTTCAAAGGGTCGACCAGTGATGATATGGCAGAAGGCATGATTCACATGCTGAGTAACCGTAAGCTGCTGCCTGGCCGTGATGAATGCAGAAATCACGTATTAGAGAAGTATACCTGGCAGCATGTAGGCGACCAAGTAGAATCCGTATTCCTTCAAACCTTGGGAAAGGGTGTGGCAGCAGGATGCTAAAAGTCGCTTATATTGATCACACCGCCAAATGGAGCGGAGGAGAGGTCGCACTGTTCAACATTCTCACCAATATCGGTGAACAGATTGAACCGCTTGTGATCCTCGCCGAAGAGGGAACACTTGCCGAACGTCTCCGGGAAAAAGGTATTGATGTACGTGTCATTCCGCTGGATGAGAACATCCGCAGCCGCGGACGCAATGCCGTCAATTTCGGAGCACCTGCAGCCGCACTTGGACTGTTGTCTTATGGACGCAAGCTGGCTCCTATTCTCAAACAGGAAAAAGTGGATTGTGTGCATACCAATTCACTCAAATCAGCGTTCTACGGAGCCGTTGCTGCCAAGAAAGCGGGCGTGCCGCTGATCTGGCATATCCGGGATCATATCGGCGCCCCTTATCTTAAGCCGGTTGTCGCTAAGGCCATCCGGCTGATGTCACGCCTCTTGCCGAACGGTGTCATAGCGAATTCACAGTCTACGCTGAATGCACTGGAACTGCCCCGTACCAAAAAGACACTGGTTGTCTACTCCGCTTTTGCCAAAGCGATTGGCGAAGGCATCGGCATACGGGACCAGAAGGACTTCAATGTTCTGCTGGTAGGACGGCTTGCGAACTGGAAAGGCCAGCATATCGTCCTGGAGGCTGCCAAAGCGTTTAAGAACGATAGCCGGGTGAAATTCTGGCTGGCCGGAGATGCCTTGTTCGGTGAAGAAGAATACAAAAATGAGTTAATTCAGAAGATGCAGCAGGATCAATTGACCAATGTCAGCCTGCTGGGTCATGTGGAAGATATACAAGGCCTAATGAATAAAGCCGATCTGCTGATTCACACCTCGATAACGCCTGAACCGTTTGGACAGGTGATTGTCGAAGGCATGGCGGCTGGACTTCCGGTCATTGCCTCCAATGAAGGCGGACCGGTAGAGATCGTGGTTCCCGGTGTAACGGGACTGCTGATCCAGCCTGGAGACCCAGTCGTACTTGCAGACTCCATCACCTGGATGCTGAACCATCCCGAAGAGCGAAGACGGATGGCAGATAGTGGAATGAAACGGGTGAAAGAGCATTTTGTCATTGAGAATACAGTCAAGGATATCGTCGATTACTACAAAGGTTTGCTGGCGGCGACCTGACCTAATGTAAGACAAAAGCTTGTAGCTCGATCAGGAACTAATACATCCATGCGTTCACTACTTGATGATGCTGCTCCATAAAACTTTGAGGATGATTCACATGAAAATTGCGATAGCGCACGATTACTTAATCCAAATGGGCGGGGCGGAAAGAGTAGTGGAGGTATTCCACCACATGTATCCGGATGCTCCGATCTTCACGACGGTTTTTAACGGAAGCCGGCTGACCGACAACCTCAAAGACGCGGATATCCGGGCCTCCTGGCTGCAAAAAATTCCGGGAGTGAAGACCAATTTTAAAGGGGTGCTGCCGCTTTATCCCATGGCCATCCGTGATTTGGACTTTCGCGGGTATGATATCGTCCTGAGTTCCAGCAGTGCTTTTATGAAAAGCATACAGGTACCCGAGTCTACGTTTCATCTTTGCTATTGTCATACTCCGATGCGGTTCGCCTGGGACTATGACACTTACATGGAGCGGCAATCGAATTCCGGATTGTTCAAAAGACTGCTAAAGGTATACATGCAGCGGCTTAAAAATTGGGATCAGCGGACCTCCAAAAATGTAAACCAGTTCGTTGCCAACTCGTCCGTGGTTAAAAAGCGGATTCAGAATTATTACCACCGGGACGCGGATGTAATTTTTCCACCGATTAATACGGCACGCTTCAGCAGTTCGTCCTCTATAGGCGATTACTACCTGATCGTATCCCGGCTTGTATCCTACAAACGGATTGATCTGGCGGTGGAAGCTTTCAACCGCAATGGTCTGAAGCTGTATATCGTCGGTGACGGGCCGGACCGCAAGCGTCTGGAGGGCATGGCCAAAGACAATGTATCGTTCCTGGGCCGGCTTGAGGATGCGGAGGTTACGGGGATGATGTCGAAGTGCCGGGCATTTATTTTTCCCGGTGAAGAGGATTTTGGTATCACCCCGCTCGAGGCGAATGCCGCAGGAAGACCGGTGATTGCCTATCAGGCCGGAGGGGCGCTGGATACCATCGTACCCTATGTCAACGGCGTATTCTTTCAGCACCAGGAAGTTGATGATTTACTTAAGGCCATTCATGAAGTGGAGTCCTATGCGTGGGACATTGGGCAGATTATGGGCCATGCGCGTAAATTCGATGAACAGGCGTTTATGGTTCAGTTCAAGCAGTATGTGGAACAGGCCTACGTCAATTTTCTAAAAGGAGGATGATTGTATGAAGCTGACAGTAATCGGTACCGGCTATGTCGGTCTTGTATCTGGCGTATGTTTTACTCTGAATGGGAACCATGTGATTTGCGTAGATAAGGATGAGGAAAAGATCAATAAGCTCCGCCGGATGGAATCTCCTATCTATGAGCCGGGTATCGAAGCACTGATAGAAATGAACTTGCGTGAGGGCAGGCTGTCATTCTCCTCCGATCTGCAGGATTCAGTAAGACGCTCTGATATCGTCATTCTGGCCGTAGGGACACCTTCACTACCAGGCGGCGAAGCAGATCTGAGATATATCGAAGGTGCAGCCATAGAGATCGCCCAAGCGATGGAAGGTTATAAAATCATCATGACCAAGTCGACAGTTCCTGTTGGCACGAACGAAAAAATCCGCGGCATTATCGCCTCCCACACGAATCATCCCTTCGACATCGTCTCCGCTCCGGAATTCCTGCGTGAAGGCTCGGCCATCCGCGATACGCTCCATCCTGACCGGATTATCATCGGACTTGATAACCCAGAGCTTGAGCCTACGATGCGCCAGCTTCACCAGGGCTTCACGGAAAATGTATTCGTAACGGATATCCGCAGTGCGGAAATGATCAAATATGCATCCAATGCTTTTCTGGCAACCAAGATCTCTTTTATCAATGAGATTGCCAACATTTGCGAAAAAGTGGGAGCTGATGTAACCCTGGTGGCGGAAGGCATGGGGATGGACCGGAGAATCGGCTCCTCGTTCCTGCAGGCCGGCATCGGTTATGGAGGCTCCTGTTTCCCGAAAGATACCAATGCGCTGATCCAGATTGCGGGCAACGTGGACTACGAGTTCAAGCTGCTGAAATCCGTAGTCGAGGTGAACAAAGGGCAGCGGTTCATGATCATCTCCAAGCTGCATGAATCGCTGGGCAGTTTGCGTGGTGCAGTGATCGGTGTATGGGGTCTGGCTTTTAAACCGAACACCGATGATGTACGTGAAGCACCTGCCCGTGAAATCGTTGAAGCCCTGGTGGCTGAGGGTGCCACAGTGAAGCTGTACGACCCGATTGCTGCGGATAACTTCAGACAGCAATACGATCATCCTCAGCTTCGCTGGTGCGCACTGCCGGAAGAAGCTGCGGAAGGCAGTGATGCAGTATGCTTGCTGACCGACTGGAGTATGTTCAAGGATATTGATCTGCACAAGCTTGCAGGGAGTATGCGCCGCCAAGTATTGATCGATGGCCGCAACGTCTTCTCCAAGGAGCAGATCGAAGGCACCGGCATCGAATATCATTCCGTCGGACGCCCGCAAATGGGGGGCCTTAGCGGCTACTCCCCCAGCGTAGCCGGAGCGATCTAATCCTTTGATCTGATCTGCTCTTGCTTGCTCTTAACTGCCGTGCATAGAAGCGGCAATAGCTGATCTTTAGCAGTGAGCTTCACCTGCAAATGCATTAAGCTTTGGAAGCTGTTAAGGGAAGGAACGGAGAGGAATTTTGGAACTGTAGGAGCGGAAGCGACCGCCTTTGTCACCGGATTTCAACTGCGCTTAGCAATCTAATCGAAGAAATCTGGTGACAACAGCGGCCGAAAGTCCAAATATTCCTTGCAGTGACTCCCGTTACAGCTCGATTCCAAGCTTTTCACAAGTCAAAGCTCACAATAACAATCCGATATTATCGCGACAAAACATAAATAGGAGGGTTCACTTATGAAACTGGTACTTCTATCTGGCGGTTCTGGTAAACGTCTCTGGCCACTGTCCAATGACTCACGTTCCAAGCAATTTCTGAAGGTACTGCAAAGTCCGGCAGGTGAACCGGAATCCATGGTACAACGTGTATGGAGACAGCTGCAGGAGACAGGGATGGCAGAATCCTCCTTCCTGGCGACCGGCCGCAGCCAAGTGGAGATGATACAGAGCCAGCTCGGCTCAGAGGTGCCAATCATTGTGGAGCCGGAACGCCGTGATACTTTCCCGGCCATCGCATTGACTGCAGCTTATCTATATTCGGTGGCAGGAGTGTCACCCAGCGAGACCGTAGCCATTTTGCCGGTTGATCCTTATGTGGAAGCTTCCTTTTTTGACACCGTCGTCCAGCTTGAAGCAACCATGGAAGAAAGCGGTGCAAACCTGGCGCTGATGGGCGTTATTCCGGAACTGGCTTCTGAGAAATACGGCTATATTATACCTACCAGCGACGAAGCTGCGGCAAGCGGTTATCTGCAGGTGAGTCACTTCCAGGAAAAGCCGGACCGTGTACAGGCTGAGGAGCTGATCAGCAAGGGCGCGCTGTGGAACTGCGGAGTATTCGCTTTCCGTCTGGGATATCTGCTGGATATTTTGCAGCGCAAAGGCTTGCCTTTGAATTATGAGGAGCTGCAGAAGCAATATAAACTACTGAGTTCTATCAGCTTTGACTATGAAGTGGTGGAAAAAGAGGAGAACATCGTAGTTCAGCCTTACGCCGGTTTCTGGAAGGATCTTGGCACCTGGAATACCCTCACGGAGGAGATGAGCAGCAACCACGTGGGCAAAGGGTTCGTAACTGCCGATTCCGAAGGAACCTGCCTGATCAACGAACTGGATATTCCGATTACAGTAATCGGCGCAAAAGATTTAATCATCGCAGCCAGCCCGGATGGTATTCTGGTCACTCACAAAGCAGAAAGCCCGCGGATCAAGGAAGTGCTGAAATCTTTTGAACAAAGACCGATGTACGAGGAACGCCGCTGGGGTCATTACAAGGTTATTGATTATGTGAAATATGATGAGGGCAACGAGGTGCTGACCAAGCGGATTTTCATCGCCGAAGGTAAAAATATCAGCTATCAGCTCCATCATAAACGCAGTGAAATCTGGACGATCGTCAGCGGTGAAGCCAGCATTGTGCTGAATGAGAAGATGCATAATGTGAAAGCGGGAGATGTGGTGCGCATACCGGAAGGTACAAAGCATGCAATCCTGGCACTGACAGATGTGGAGTTCATTGAAGTACAGACCGGCTCAGAGCTGGTGGAAGAGGATAATATCCGCATAACGCTGGACTGGAAAGACATTGCACTTCATCAATTTATTTCTTAAAAATAACAGCGCGAAACATGCTGTAGAATTCGACCGAAACGTCCCGGTTTCTGTATAGGACAGGGTGGAACCTAGGGCTAAACTATCTATTTACCCAATGGTGACAAATCCAAAACAGGTATTAAGAACCATTTATTAAGAAAAATTCATTAATGCTCTAAACTAAAAATTAAATAGCGACGATACTTACGGTAAGAGGGATAATTCCTTCCAATACGAAAAAGGCAAACCTACTCGAAAGATAGGGACGCAAAGCTATAGGGCCTTCGAAAGAGTGGCAGCCTGGCTACCGAAAGGAAGATGAATTTTGACTACTTACCGTAAGTCGCGTCTACTGTGCACCATTTTATCGCTTGCCTTGTTTTTGACTGCTGTTCCACTGGGTTTGGGGACTGCACCTTCCACTGCAGCTGCTTCGAGCTCTTATGCGCCGGTTAATCCGAGTGCTTCAGCAGGAGCCGTTAAGCTGCTTAATGATCTGTACGCCATTACAGGCAAAGGCATTATTACAGGTCAACATGACTACCTGGAGAGCCCGGATGAGTACAGTAACAAACTGAAGGGAACCAGCGGACAATTCGCTGCCCTCCATGGTTTTGAACTTGGTGTGATCAACGGCCAGTCGGAAAGTACAGCAGCAACTCAGCGTAAAAATGTAGTGAACAGTGCGATCAACTGGTATAAAAATGGCGGTATCGTCGCTATGACCTTCCATGAGCAACTGCCGGGGACCTCCTATCTGTGGTCCAATGTGCAGAAAACGCTCAGCCAAGCAGACTTCAATAAGTATGTAACACCTGGAACGGCTGAATATAACAGCCTGATCGCCGATCTGGATAAAGTGGCAATTTCACTCAAGAGTTTGCGGGACGCAGGTGTTCCTGTACTGTGGAGACCTTATCACGAAATGAACGGTGACTGGTTCTGGTGGGGGAAGAAGAGCAATTACACGGCACTTTGGAATATTATGTATGAGCGTTTTGTGGGCGTTCATCAATTAAACAACCTGCTGTGGGTGTGGAACCCTAACGCCCCTAATGCTTGGTCAGATCCATATGAACTGACCTATCCGGGAGCAAATAAGGTAGACATCCTTGCAGCAGACATATATAACAATGATTATATGAACAAGTATCATGACAACCTGGCAATTCTTGCGAACGGCAAGCCTATTGCCATCGGTGAAAACGGTGAAATGCCAAGTACAGCCAAGCTCCAGCTTTATCAGAAAAAATGGGTATACATGATGAACTGGGGAAAAATGCTCTATGATAACAATACTACGGATACTATCAAAAGCTTTATGAGTGACAGTTACACCGTAACGCTTGATAAATATAAAACGGGGTTCGTTCAGACCGTTGCTCCGACCGCAACACCAACGGCCACACCGACCGCAACGCCAACGGCTACACCAACCGCAACACCGACCGCGACACCAACGGCTACACCGACCGCAACACCAACAGCGAGCCCAACGCCTGTACCAACAGCTGCGCCGGCGCCGGATAACTCGGCACAGACGCCTGTTGTGAACGGTCTTCAGGGACAATACTTCAAAAACATGACGCTATCGGGTACACCTGTTTTGGTTCGTAACGATGCTTTGCTCAATTTTAACTGGCGTCAGGCAGCACCTGACACCTTGCTTGGAGTGGATTCTTTCTCGATCCGCTGGACCGGGCAGATCAAACCTTTGTATAGTGAAACTTATCAGATTATCACTACGTCTGATGATGGTATCCGGGTCTGGGTTAACGGAACAGCCGTAATCGACAGCTGGACCAAACAAAGCGGAACCGAGCGTATCGGAACGATCGCTTTGAAGGCAGGCCAACTCTATGATATTAAAGTGGAATATTACGAAAATACAGGCGATGCGAATATTCGTCTGATGTGGCAAAGCCCAAGTCAAGTCAAAGCTACCGTTCCAACAAGTGCTTTGTTCGTGAATAATTCAGTAGCCTCCGCAAGTATAGCATCACTCACTCTTACCGAAGCAACAACACCGGCACCAACGCCGGTCGCGACACCGACACCAACGCCGGTCACGACACCGACACCAACGCCAGTCGCAACACCGGCACCAACGCCGGTCGCAACACCGGCACCAACACCGACCCCAGTACCCATCCAAGTACCAATGTTGGACTTGGCGGCGGCTCCTGCAGCCAACGGACTGCAGGCGGAATATTTCAATAATATGCAGTTAACTGGTACTCCGGCACTTGTACGCACCGATGCTTTGGTGGATTTCAACTGGCGGCTGGGTACACCGGATGCAACGATTGGCATTGATTACTTTTCCGTAAGATGGAGCGGCAAGATTAAACCGCTGTATAGCGAAACTTATCAGATTTACACAACAACAGATGATGGTGTCCGCGTTTGGATCAATAACACTCTTGTAATTGACAGCTGGATGAAGCAAAGCGGGACCGAACGCATGGGAAGCATAAGCCTGGAGGCCGGGCAACTATATGATATCAAAGTGGAGTATTATGAGAATCAAGGGGATGCAAGAGCGCGGCTGATGTGGGAAAGTCCAAGTCAAGTCAAGGGGACGGTCCCTGCCAGCGCACTGTTCCTTCCTTCCGCTTCCTAAGTACTGCTGAATTCATCACCGAACGCCGATACTGGTTAAGACGTTACAATTTTAAAATCCTAAAAGTCCGATGGCCCTGCTAAATAGCAGGGCTACTAAGCTATTTGTCTGCCATGCCGCAGGATGGTGTACTTCCCTTGGAGGGGAGATCATCTAACAAGCATTATGGACAGCATAAGGCTGGAGAGAGGAGATTACATTGAACACTTACCGTAAGTACCGGCTTTTTTCTATGGTTTTACCTATTATTGTTATCTTTTCTTTGATGCCTTGGAGTGAGGTACGGAGTCTCGCTGTCGAAAGAAGTATAGTCATTCCTGTGGAGGCGGAGGAAGTCACACCGGTGAATCCTGCGGCTTCGAAGGAGGCATCCGGCCTGCTTGATTATTTGGTTAGCCTGGGCGGAAAAGGTGTCATTACCGGGCAGCATGATTATCTGGAGAGTCCGGATGAATATAATAACCAGCTGAAGAAGGCTGCAGGGGATTTTGCTGTATTGCATGGATATGAGCTTGGAGCCATCAACAACCAGTCGGAGAGGACTATTGCAAGGCAGCGGCAAGCTGTTGTGGACAGCGCCATTGAATGGTATGAAAATGGCGGTATTGTGGCTATGACATTCCATCAGAATCTTCCTGGTACAACTCCTGAATGGGCGAACGTGCACATGAGTCTTAGCCAGGAGAAGTTCGATGCCTATGTAACTCCGGGCACTCCTCAATACAAAAGCCTCCTTGCTTCGCTTGACGAGATTGCTGTCTATCTGGGGGAATTGCGGGATGCAGGGGTTCCTGTCCTGTGGCGTCCATATCACGAGATGAACGGGAACTGGTTCTGGTGGGGGCAGAAGGATAACTATGCCAAGCTCTGGAACATCACTTATGACCGTCTGGTAAACAAACACAAATTGAATAATTTATTATGGGTGTGGAATCCGAATGCGCCGAACGAGTGGGCAGATCCTTATAGTATCTACTACCCGGGAGCGGATAAAGTGGATATCCTGGCCGCAGATATTTATAATAATGATTTTAAACAATCGTACTATGAAAGTCTGCTCAATCTGGCCGATGGCAAGCCCATTGGCATAGGGGAGAGCGGCGAGCTTCCTGATCCTGCCATACTGTCTCAAAACCAGAGTAAATGGGTATATACGATGACATGGGGGAAGATGCTGACAGAAAATAACAACCTCCAGAAAATTAAGAGTTTTATGACGGATAAGTACACGGTTTCCAGGAAGGAATACATTGAATCATTAAACACCAAAACGAACACGCCGGTGGATATTATCGCCAAAAAAGGCTTGACCGGTGAATATTTCAATAATGCTGACCTTTCAGGCACTCCTGTGCTCACCCGCAATGACAAGAAGCTGGATTTTAACTGGCATGGGGATAGTCCGGCAGCAGGGATCAATAAGGATACATTCTCCGTTCGCTGGACCGGCAAAATCAAGGCAGCCTACAGTGAAAAATACACTTTCACGGCTTCCTCGGATGATGGCATCCGTGTATGGATCGGCGGCATGCTGGTTATCGACAGTTGGAAGAAGCAAAGCGGTGTCAGCCGCGAAGGGAGCATTCAGCTTAAAGCTGGAACCTCCTATGATATTAAAGTCGAATATTATGAGAACCACGGAGATGCAAGCATCCGTTTGATGTGGAAGAGTCCAAGTCAGAAAAGTACAATCATTTCCCCAAGTGCCCTTAGTTTTCCCTGATGACGAAACAGACCAGCCTTTACAGAGTTGAATACGCACCCCGGAAGAAAGCGAGGACAAGGGAATGAGAACAAGGCCCAAGAAACACACACATAAACCCCTTCATATTCTACTAAAATTCGTAGCACTGACCATCTTGTTTCTGTTATCCGTCTCTGTCTTCGGAGACGACGGGACGAATAAGGGCGAGGTGGAAGTAGACATGACCAAGCTGTCTTCCGCGAGCGATGTGGGACCGAAGCTTCCGGATGGCACGGTGATCTGGGAGCTGGGACAGCATGATGGGTCCGCTGCAGAATTTGCGAAGAATGGTAAGGCTAAAGTGGAAGAAGTGGTTAATGCCACTTCTACTACTCTAAAAGCATCTGTGCTCCAAAACATCCCGTCAGGGTTGAAAGGGGATACTAATCCCGAACTGCGGATTACTTACCAACTGGATAAGATCCCGGTGAACGGGGTCTTATTTCGCGTAAGTATTCTTGAAGCTTATAAATCCGTTCCACAGATGAGCGTGTTCTCCAACCGCCAGCTATCGGGAATCATTCAGATAGCCGGTGTTTCCGGTACAGACAGCAAGTATGCTTTCCGAAAATCATATAAGCTGTATATTCCAAAGGAACAGCTGGTGACTGGTACCAATGAGCTCAAGCTGAAGGTTGCACGCGGGATTTATTCTTCTGACATGGAGGATAAATACAACTGGTGGACCTGGGATAATCTTAGCCTGGAGTCCCTAAAGTCCCCGATCAAGGAGCCGATTCACGGCAGCTACACACTGACCGGCACGATGGTCAACAATAAGCAGTTCTATTTTGACGAAGGTGCGGTTACGCATCTGCCCTATATTATGAAGTGGCTTGGAGTAGCTTACAGCGGGAATATCATGCGCACCAGCTGTGCCAGCGATGTTGGCCGCTCCTGCTCGAATATGGGGGATTATTATAAGGTGCTCAAAGATTACAATATGCAGGCTGTAGCTCTGTATCTGTACACCGGAGATATTAAACTTAAGCAAGACGGCTCATTGCCCGATGAGGCGAAGAAGAAGCTGACCGATTATTTCGAACAGTACAGCCCGTACTTTCAATATTATGAAGTGGATAATGAGCCGGGGCTGTTTAACCGCTCCAAGGCGGTGAACCTGGCTATTGCCGAATGGCTGAATACTAACGGCAAGGCTATCGCCCCCCATCTGCAGACCGTAGCTCCGGGCTGGGCTTATTGGCCGGATTTCAACAAGGATTCCTGCGGCAATCAGAAGGGGACCGTACGCCAGTGCGGCGATCCGGACGGCTGGGAACGTGATCCGGAGCAGCGGGGAGAGCTGGAGGAAGTCACTGATCTGACGAATGGGCATTCCTACGGGGAGTCCTATATTTTCAGCAACGGAGGCAGCTTTACCGAGAATCTCAAAACCTTTGGCGGAGCGGTAGATGGACTTGGTAAAAAAATGCTGACCACAGAGTTCGGAACCTCCGACTCTCATGTGGATGCATACCAATATGGAGCCTCTGAACGTACGTCAGCAGTGTTCGACCGGATTATGCGCGCCCATATCGGTTATGCAGATATGTTTGTACAGCATGCCGCTTTTTTCAAGAATTTCAGTTTGTTCAAATACGGTTTCAATCTGGAAGAGCATGATCCGGCGAAAACGGAGATCTATTACACCAAGAAGGGTGAGGATTCACGTGTAAGCATCATGAGACGCCTGGATCTGGCCTATGCAACACACGGTGCACCGCTAAGCTATGAAATCACCAATAAGAATACGTTAGCTGACAAACTGGTCTATGTCCGGGCAGTAGATACCTCTACACTTGAACCTTTGGCTGGTAGCAAGGCTACCTCAAACAAGGTATTGGTGAACTTCGTTAACTTCGAAGAGACTCCCCAAACCGTTACAGTGAAGGTGACGATGCCGAAGAAAACTATATATGAAGGTGAACGCTTCGGCAATGGCGATACCTATGAAGAGGCCCGAAGCTACGTATCGGAAAGAAAGGCTACACCTGTCCTGGAATTCACAGAAAATCTCGCCCCGGGAGAGGCGGTACAGTATATTCTGGAACCCTCTTCCGAGGTAGCCGATGTTGCGCCTCAAGGCTTAAAAGCGGCAGCCGTTAAAGGGCTGTCCGTTAAGCTGAGCTGGCTGGAGGCCCCTGGAGCAAACTATGAAGTGCTCCGGGCCGACGGCTCAGGCGGTGATTTGAAAGTGGTTGCAACCGGTATAAAGGATACCGAATATACGGATAGTAAGCTGAAGGAAGGTACACTGTATACGTTCGCGGTAAGAGTGGCAGGTTCAGGAGTAATGTCAGACAAAACTCAGATTACAGCGACGGGATTGGTTCCTCTGGACCGTTCGGAATGGAAGGTGTCGTCCAATATGAATACTGAAGCCTCTAATCCTGCGAATGCTATAGATGGAGATAGGCGGACACGTTGGGATACCGGCAAACACCAGGCATCTGGAGAATATTTTCAGATTGATCTTGGCCAAGTGCACTCGGTGGAAGCTATTGACCTGGACTATACCTTATCTTCTTATGATTATCCCCGGGGATACGAGCTATTTATTTCGGATGATACAAAGAACTGGACAAAGATTGCTACCGGTAAAGGGAAACTGGAGATGACCAAAATAGGGTTTGCTCCGGTCAAAACCAGATATATCCGTATTCTGCAGACAGGATCGGGCGGGAATTACTGGTCGATTCAAGAAATTCAGGTATATTCAAGAGAATAGAATCATCCGAATAACCTCCGTGGATTCATAAAACCACTGGGGTTTTTTATTGTGAATGGGGAAAGCTGAATAAAGGCAAGGATTGCTTTGGATCAAGTGGGTATGGGGTAATAACGTACATACTAGGACAGGGCTAGCAGGAAACGCGCTGTTTACAGGAAGGACGGTACCATAAATATGACTCACCTTGCGGACAATATTATTTTATTGCTGGCAGCGCTGATGCTGGTAGGGGTGCTCTCCACCAAGTTCTCCACACGCTTTGGCATGCCGGCGCTTGTGCTGTTCATCGCTGCCGGAATGGTGCTCAGCCGCTTTGTTTTCTTCAACAATGCCTCATTGACACAAGTGGCAGGTATTTTTGCATTGATCGTTATTTTGTTTGAGGGCGGCATGCAGACCAGCATGAAAGACATCCGTCCTATTATCGCACCAGCGTTGTCTTTGGCAACCGTAGGAGTACTTCTGACGACAGCGATTGTGGGAATATTCGCAAGAATTGTACTGGATGTACCATGGGCGGAAAGTCTTCTGTTCGGAGCGATCGTAGGCTCAACCGATGCGGCAGCCGTATTCTCCGTCCTCGGCGGCAAAAATATTGATAAACGCCTGACTTCCACCCTTGAAGCTGAATCAGGCAGTAATGATCCGATGGCTGTCTTTTTGACGGTATCCCTGATTGAATGGATTCAGCATCCCGATACGGCGATCTGGAGCCTTGTGCTCTCTTTTATATGGGAGATGGGGATCGGACTTCTTATGGGGATTGCTGTCGGGAAGCTTGCCGTCTATTTGATCAACCGGATTAATCTGGATTCTACAGGGCTCTATCCGGTTATGGCAATAGGGTTTGCTGTACTGACCTATGGACTTGCCGTGACGGTGCACAGCAGCGGCCTTCTGGCGGTATATGTCATGGGTCTGACTCTGGGGAACTCCGAGCTGATGTATCACCGTACCATTATGAATTTCAATCACGGCTTTGCCTGGATGATGCAAATCGCGATGTTCACCCTGTTGGGTCTGCTTGTATTTCCAGATGAGCTTGCGGAGATTGCCTGGCAGGGTCTGCTGTTGTCTGTTATTCTCATGCTGGTTGCGAGACCGGTGGGGGTATTCCTGAGCCTGCTGTTTTCCAGGTTCTCGCTCCGTGAGAAGACACTGATCTCCTGGGCCGGACTTCGCGGGGCGGTTCCCATTGTACTCGCGACCTATCCACTGCTGGCGGGACTTCCCCAAGGGCAATTATTTTTTAATGTGGTATTCTTTGTCGTATTGACCTCTGCGGTCATTCAGGGAACAACCATTTCCCCCTTGGCTTCCAGACTGAAGCTGGTGGGAATAGACGAAGTTCAGCCATCGCTTATGGAACTGGTGGCACTGGGCAAGACGGATTCCGAATTCAATCATATTGCCATCGACAATCATATGCCGATAGCCGGTATGCAGATCGCGCAGATGGGGCTGCCTGAGGATATTCTCTTCACCGCTATCATCCGTAACAAGAGCATCGTGACGCCTCACGGGAATACGGTTATCGAGCCGGGGGATACGGTCTATGTGCTTAGCCCCAAATCCAAGCGTGACGAGATGAGAGCGATCTTCCGCAGCGGCAAAGGCAAGGCAGCAGAAACGAACTTTCCTGCGGATTGATTGCATAATGTCTTGAAGTGTGTTAAATTATATATAGATTTAGAATGAGTCTAAATACAAATAATAAATAATTATGCCATAGGAGGGTATTGGAATGAGTACACAAATTAAAAGCCAGACTGAATTGCACGCTGCCTTGAACCGCCAAACCGCAAACTGGACACTGCTGGGAGTCAAGCTGCATCACTATCATTGGTATGTGAGCGGAACGCAATTCTTCACACTGCATGCCAAATTTGAAGAGCTGTACACCGAAGCGGCAACCTATGTCGATGATCTTGCAGAACGTCTGCTTGCGATCGGTGGACAACCGGCATCGACCATGGCGCAATATTTAGCCTTGTCTGAGCTTAAGGAAGCCGCTGGCGGTGAATCAGCTAAGGAAATGGTTGCCCAGTTGATTAAGGACTTTGCAGTTGTGGCCGAAGAGTTGAAGAGTGCAATTTCCGCTTCAGAAGAACTGAGCGATCAGCCCACTGCCGACCTGCTCACTGGAATCAGAAACAGCGTGGAGAAGTCCGCCTGGATGCTGAATGCCTTTCTGGGCTAAGTCAGAAGACAGAGAAGAGAAGTAAGGTTGCTATGCTCATAATAGCTGTATATACAAAGAGCGCCACGCGATACCGGACTGACCCCATAAAGTGAGACAAATCAAAACACCTTCAAGAGAATGAAACTCTGTCGTAAGATAGGGAGATATC